>NZ_QTLN01000040.1:0-15200 GCF_003602735.1 Bacteroides sp. AF39-16AC
AAGGATAATGCAGTAGATAACTAACTAAATCGTAACCTATTACTATCAAGAGCGATTAACCAACGCTCATTTCCAATAAATTACACTCTTTTCGTAACTTCATGGTACAAATGTAATTAAACGTGTTAAATGAAGAGGGATAAATCGATAAAACTTTTATAATTTATTTATCACACTCTGATTTTTTGCCTAACTTTACACGCTAAAATCGTAGACAGTAATAAGTTAAACCATAGATATAAACTCATGCCTTTAAATTTACCCGATAAACTACCCGCTATCGAGTTGCTGAAAGAGGAGAATATATTTGTCATTGACAATTCCCGGGCAACCCAGCAGGATATCCGTCCGCTGCGTATCGTGATTCTGAACTTGATGCCGCTAAAGATTACAACGGAAACGGACCTGGTGCGTCTGCTTTCCAATACTCCGCTTCAGGTGGAAATCTCGTTCATGAAGATAAAAAGCCATACTTCCAAGAACACTCCGATAGAACACATGAAAACATTCTATACGGATTTCGACAAGATGCGCGGTGAAAAGTACGATGGCATGATTATCACCGGTGCTCCGGTAGAGCAGATGGATTTTGAGGAGGTGACTTATTGGGATGAGATTACTGAAATCTTCGACTGGGCGCGTACGCATGTCACCTCTACGCTCTACATCTGCTGGGCGGCGCAGGCAGGGCTCTATCATCATTATGGAGTGCCGAAGTATGCACTGGATAAGAAGATGTTCGGTATCTTTGAACATCGTACCTTGCAACCGTTGCATCCCATTTTCCGTGGATTTGATGATATGTTCTATGTGCCGCATAGCCGCCACACGGAAGTGCGTCGGGAAGATATACAGAAGGTTCCGGAATTGACGCTGCTTTCCGAGTCGGAGGATGCTGGTGTATATATGGCGGTGGCCCGTGGAGGGCGTGAGTTCTTCGTGACCGGCCATTCGGAATACTCCCCGCTGACATTGGATACAGAGTATCGCCGTGACTTGAATAAGGGCCTGCCCATTGAGATACCCCGTAACTACTATGTGGACGATGACCCGGACAAAGGAGTGCTGGTGCGTTGGCGTGCCCATGCCAATCTGTTGTTCTCCAATTGGCTGAATTATTTTGTATATCAGGAGACGCCGTATAATATTAATGAAATAGGGTGAGTTACTCGTAACTAAACGATGATAAAGCAACGTAAAATAGAGCTGCTGGCTCCTGCCAAGAATTTGGAGTGTGGCATAGAAGCAGTGAATCATGGGGCAGATGCGGTATACATCGGTGCACCCAAGTTCGGTGCGCGTGCGGCTGCTGTCAACTCTTTGGAGGATATTGCCGCTTTGGTGGAGCATGCCCATCTGTATAATGCCCGTATCTATGTGACGGTCAATACCATTCTGAAAGAAGAAGAGCTGAAAGAGACGGAGAGGATGATTTGGGAGCTGTACCGCATCGGTGTGGATGCACTGATTGTACAGGATATGGGGATTACGCGGTTGAATTTGCCGCCCATTCCGTTGCATGGCAGTACGCAGATGGATAACCGTACGCCGGAGAAAGTACGTTTCCTTGCCGATGCCGGTTTCCGTCAGGTGGTGTTGGCACGCGAACTTTCTTTGCAGGAGATACGCGGTATCCATGAGGCGTGTCCCGACGTGCCGCTCGAAGTCTTTGTACACGGGGCTCTTTGCGTCAGTTATAGCGGGCAGTGCTATGTCAGCCAGGCTTGTTTCGGACGGAGTGCCAACCGGGGGGAATGTGCGCAATTCTGCCGTTTACCCTTCAGTCTGGTAGATGCCGATGGCAAGACCATTGTGCGTAATAAGCATCTGCTTTCTTTGAAGGACCTCAACCAAAGCGAGGTGTTGGAAGAACTGCTGGATGCCGGAGCCACTTCGCTGAAGATAGAAGGCCGCTTGAAGGATGTGACCTATGTGAAGAATGTGACGGCGGCTTACCGTAGGAAGCTCGATGCCATTTTTGCCCGTCGCAAGGAATATGCCCGTGCTTCTTCGGGCACCTGCCGTTTCGATTTCCAGCCACAGTTGGACAAGAGTTTCAGCCGCGGTTTCACCCATTATTTCCTGCAAGGAAGGGGAGGGGAGATCACTTCGTTCGATACGCCCAAATCTTTGGGAGAGGAGATGGGCACTTTGAAGGAACAGCGCGGGGGATATCTCACGGTGGCAGGCGTAAAGCCTTTCCACAACGGAGACGGTGTCTGTTTTCTTGATGAGCAGGGACGTTTGCAAGGTTTCCGCATCAACCGGGTGGATGGTAACAAACTCTATCCGGCAGGGGAAGTGCCTCGTATCAAACCCCGTACCCGACTTTATCGTAACTTCGACCAGGAGTTTGAACGTATTCTTACCCGCAAATCCTCCGAACGTAAAATCGGTGTTTGTTGGGAGTTGTCAGATACTTCTTTCGGGTTTAGCCTGACGGCTGCGGACGAGGATGATAACCGCGTGACGCTCTCTTTCCCTTATCCGAAAGAGTTGGCACGTACACCGCAGGTGGATAATCTGCGTAATCAGCTGGGTAAGTTGGGGAATACTCCTTTTGAGATAGCAGGATATTTGTCTGAAGATGCTTCGGGCATCAGGCTCAATCTTTCTGCTAACTGGTTCCTTCCTGCTTCTGCGGTGGCGGACTGGCGCCGGCAGGTGATAGATAAGCTGATTGCGGCTCGGCGTGTTACTTATCGTCGTGAGCTGGCTGTTTGGAAACCGACCAGCCATGCTTTCCCGGCTACTTCGCTGACCTATCTGGGTAATGTGATGAACGGTGCTGCCCGGAGTTTCTACCGTGAGCACGGGTTGTCGTCCATAGCACCTGCTTACGAGGCACAAGCGGTTCCGGATGCTGTACTCATGTTCTGCAAACATTGCCTGCGTTTCAGTATGGGATGGTGTCCCACCTATCAGAAAGGACATTCTCCCTATAGGGAACCTTATTATTTGGTTGGGACGGACGGCAAGTGTTTCCGCTTGTCGTTTGATTGCAAGAATTGCCAGATGAAAGTCATTGCTCATGAAGAGCCGCTTTAATGAAGGACGAAGAATGAGGAATTACTAATAAAGACTTGAAAATGAGGAGTGAGGAACGGGCACATAATGAAAGGCTGGCAAATGACCGGTACCGGGAAGCGGGCAGGGACAAACATCCTTTGCGTTCACTGCGTTCCCTCCTATTCTGCATTCTTTATTTTTCATGCTTCATTGCTTTAGTTTCCTGCCATTATTCCCGTCCTAATCTTGAAGATGAACATCTGTCTAAGGAGACGCGTGATTCGCTGGCCTATCTTTTTGAGCGGCATTATACTTGGAATACCAATCTGGAAGTGCTGGCAGATTCTGTGAATTTGGCTTGTCTGCCCGTGAAGGACTGCTATAATATGCTTTATCGGGGAGACCGCGTGGTGGTTGCCGAGTTCGCCATCCATCCTGCCGACAGTGTGGATAGTGTATGGGTGAAGCTTGCCCATTCGCAGGAAGTGCAGGGCTGGTTGCGGGAGTCCGAAATGATGCATGCCTTTGTTCCTACAGACAGCATTTCGCAGGCCATCTACTTGTTCAGTGATACCCATGCCTCTTATTTTATCATTATTTTTGCCTTGTTTGTGGCAGTCTGGCTGTTCAGGGCTTTTCGGCGCAAGCAGTTGAGGATGGTGTACTTTAATGATATAGACAGTCTCTATCCGTTGTTGCTATGTCTGCTGATGGCGTTCTGTGCCACTATTTACGAATCTATACAAGTGTTTGCGCCGGAGACGTGGCAACACTTCTATTTTAATCCTACCTTGTCGCCGTTCAAGGTACCGCTTGTGCTTTCTGCTTTTCTGATGGGTATCTGGCTGTTTATAGTGGTGTTGCTGGCGGTACTCGACGATTTGTTTCGCCAGTTAAGTCCGGCGGCGGCCGTATTCTATCTGTTGGGGCTGGCCTCCTGCTGCATCTTCTGTTATTTTTTCTTTATCCTGACTACATCTATCTACGTCGGATACTTGTTTTTGACCGCTTTTGTATGGGTATTCCTCAAAAGGCTTCGCATTTCGCTGCTGGCTTCACGCTATCGTTGCGGCAGATGCGGGCAGAAACTGAGGGAGAAGGGAGTCTGCCCACATTGCGGAGCTATCAATGAATAAAAAAGCTTTGTAACTTTGTAGTTGAACTTTTAAAAGGAGGAATTGATTATGAGTAGTTTGGAGTTGGAAGCCGGAAAATTGGAGTTGATTCGTGAGATAGTCAATATCAATAGCAGTACTGCATTGGAGAGCCTCAGAAAATATATGAAGGAGGTTTTGAATAAGAATAGTCATTCCATTCCGACAGCGGCAGATAGCAAATTGCTGACTAAGCGTATGCTTGCAAAGTATGCCGGTAGTTGGAAGGACAATCGTGATTCTGATGAAATCAATGATGATATATATGCATCACGCCTTTCTCGAAAAAAAGAAAACTTTAGCCCCTTTGACGAATGAAACGATATTTGCTTGATCTAATATTTGTGTTCACTTCATGCGTCAGAAATTTGGAGTAGACGAACATATTGAAAAGGTGGGCTGGGAACATTGTTGCATTTCGGAGGTTACGGTAGCAGAGTTGTTGTTCGGTGCAGAGCGAAGTAATAATGTGGAGAGAAACTTGCAGCTTGTTACTGATTTCTGCCAAGATATCAAGGTAATACCTTTGTCCTCGGCTTTATGTTGTTATGCCCGGAGTAAGGCTGCCTTATATAGTCAAGAAACTCCCATTGAGGATTTGGACTTATTTATAGGATGTACAGCGGTGGCTAACCAAATGATAATGGTTACTGAAAACAAGAAACATCTGGAAAGAATACCTAATATTGAAATTGAAAACTGGGTACATAGAGGATAACTTCTCCTCTGTCAGATAGAAACATAGAAACGGTCGTTCGGGTATGCAATGTGTAAGTACCCGAACGACCGTTTCTATTTTCCTTTACTTTCGGAGGGACAAAGCTCTCCAATCAGAACCTGCACCTCAACTCTATTCCCGCCTGCACAGGCCGTCCTTTCTGCATAAATCCGTTCCCCATACTCTCAAAATAGAACGAAGCATACTCTTTGTCCAGTGCATTGCGCACCCAGAAATCAATCTGCCCATGTCCTTTCTGGAAACTGATGCGTCCGTTCAGCGTGCCGTAGAAGGCTTGGCTTACGCTGTTCTCTTCGGTCCAGTAGATGCGTCCGGCACCGGTGTAGTTGGCATTCAGCTGGATGCGGTCCAGCCAGTGCCCCGGACGGATGCGGAAGATGTACTGACCGCCCACGTTCATGGTATGCTTGGGAACAAAGGGTACGTACTTGCCGTTGTAGCTGATTTCCTGAAGCTCCCCATTCACTTTCTCGTTGGTGATGTAATCCTTAAAGGTGGCATAGGTATAACCATAACTTGCATTCAGCGTGAAGTCCGTAGCAACGGCAGCCGTCAAGGCAACCTCTGCCCCCTGGCTGCGGCTTTTGCCGGCATTTGCCGTTTCGCGTCCCAGTCCGCTTGGGGCGAAGCGTGAAATCTGCTGGTCGCGGGTTTCCAGCCAGAAGATGGCGGCGTCGGCATGCAGACGTCCGTCCAGCAGATTCAAGTGTGTTCCTATTTCGTAGTTCCAGGTCTGTTCGGGCTTGTAGACGGTGGCGGATTTTGCATCCGGATTCTCTCCCGCATCGGGGAAGTATTTACCCACCAGCTCTTTGTAGGCATCCGGCACGTTGGGCATAATCGCCTCTTTGCTTTGCCGCATCATGTCATTCTTCAAACTGGATTGCAGCAGGTCGGAGAACATCTGCACATTGTAACCTCCCGAACGGTAACCTTTGCTGACCGTTGCATACACATTTCCTCTGTTTCGCGCAAAGTCATACTGCAAAGCAAACTTGGGCAACAGCTGAAGATAATCCTTATCAATGTTTCCTTGGTAGCGCGACTCTACTGTCAGTGCCGTCTCCGGCATCATCTCCATTTCGCGGATGACGACGTCGCCCCGCTTCATTTCTCCCTTGATGCCCACCTTGTAGTCCAGGCTGGTGCCGGAGTTGTAATCCATCTTCATACGCTCATAATCCAGGCGTAACCCGGCAGTGAACGACACTCCTTTCAGTCCGAATAAATCTCTGAAGGTAGATTGATGAAAGAGTGCCCCATTCAGCAGCGGAGTGTTGAAACTGCCCCCGATGGGCATGGTCCGGCTGCTGATGCCCAGTGAGGGCAGGATATTCATACTCATGGATGGTCCCATCTCTACTTGTATTTGCGATGGGATGACACTGCCCAACATCTGGTTCAGCATCCCCATTCCGGCTTCCCTGAAAGTGACGGGAGCTTCCGTATTCAGCCATTGGTAGAAGCCGAAGGCGCCGGTGGTCCATTGCCAGTGGCTGCCGCTTTTACTCTTCAAGATGATTTCCTCGCTCAGTGCGTGGGAGCGTTGTTTCTGTTGCAGGGTATAGATGTCGTTGGCGGTGAAGTCTTGGTCTATGTCCATGCAGTCCTTTAGAAACTGGTAGCCGGTGACCATGCTCAACGTGAAGTGCTGTGCCTGGTATTCCAGGTTCAGACCCGTGTTCAGCAGGTTGCGGTAGTAGTTGCTGCGGGCGTTATTGGAGATTTTTCCGATGTAGGGCTTCAGCGGCTCGCTCTGTGCTTCGGGGGCCAGGCTGCCTTGGTAGAAATACGGGTAGCCACCCTGGTCGCTGTATTCGTAGTTGATGTTTAGGTCCACCTTCCAGTTGTCCGAGGGGAGGTAGATGGCGCGGATGCGTCCGCCTGCCGATTGCCCCTTGTCCGCTTTCTCGTCCCTCACCGTGTTGCGGAAGAATCCTCCTTGATAATCGTAAAAACCTCCGGTGGAAAAGGCGAACCGTTCCGAAAGGCGGTGATAGTGGGTCAGCGAGGTATTATAGGCATTGTACGTACCTGCCCCCATGCGGAAGTCCGTCCCCTGGTAGGAGAAGGGCGATTTGGTGTGCACCTTAATCAATCCGCCCATGGCATTGCGCCCGTAGAGCGTGCCCTGCGGACCGCGTAGCACGTCGATGCGCTCTACGTCGGCATAGCTGAAGTCGAAGGCTGACTTGTCTATATAAGGTATATTGTCTACATAAAGTCCTACGGAGGGAGTATTGATGCGCGAGCCGATGCCGCGGATATAGACTGCCGAAGTCAGTCGCGAGCCGTAGTCGGGGATAAACATATTGGGCACTACGGATGTCAGATTCTTGATGGAGTTCACCTGTGCGTTCTGCATGTCCTGCTGCGAAAGCAGGGTGACGGCGGCGGGCTGCTCGCGCAGTTTCCGGTTTTCTTTGGGGGCGGCAATGACGGTTATTTCCTCTACATCCACCACTTTCAAGGTGTCTGCCTCTTCGGCAAGTACGTTGCCGGTTGCCAGGAGGCAGAAGATACCGGTCAAAATTCTATATCTATTCATAAACTGGTTTTTTAGCGCCTGCAAAGTAAAGGGATTCTTGCGGAAGGGACAATCCTCATTTATTAGGATTTCGTTCCTGGAGTGCTAATCTTAAATCGTTCCATCATGCGAAAAATATCGTTCCTCCGTGGGGTAAAAATCGTTCCACCATGGTGGAACGATTTTTACCCCACGGAGGAACGATATTTTTCGCATGATGGAACGATTTAAGATTAGCACTCCAGGAACGAAATCCTAATAAATGAGGATTGTCCCTTCCGCAAGAATCCCTTTACTTTGCAGGCGCTAAAAAACCAGTTTATGAATAGATATAGAATTTTGACCGGTATCTTCTGCCTCCTGGCAACCGGCAACGTACTTGCCGAAGAGGCAGACACCTTGAAAGTGGTGGATGTAGAGGAAATAACCGTCATTGCCGCCCCCAAAGAAAACCGGAAACTGCGCGAGCAGCCCGCCGCCGTCACCCTGCTTTCGCAGCAGGACATGCAGAACGCACAGGTGAACTCCATCAAGAATCTGACATCCGTAGTGCCCAATATGTTTATCCCCGACTACGGCTCGCGACTGACTTCGGCAGTCTATATCCGCGGCATCGGCTCGCGCATCAATACTCCCTCCGTAGGACTTTATGTAGACAATATACCTTATATAGACAAGTCAGCCTTCGACTTCAGCTATGCCGACGTAGAGCGCATCGACGTGCTACGCGGTCCGCAGGGCACGCTCTACGGGCGCAATGCCATGGGCGGATTGATTAAGGTGCACACCAAATCGCCCTTCTCCTACCAGGGGACGGACTTCCGCATGGGGGCAGGTACGTACAATGCCTATAATACCTCGCTGACCCACTATCACCGCCTTTCGGAACGGTTCGCCTTTTCCACCGGAGGTTTTTACGATTATCAAGGAGGATTCTTCCGCAACACGGTGAGGGACGAGAAAGCGGACAAGGGGCAATCGGCAGGCGGACGCATCCGCGCCATCTACCTCCCCTCGGACAACTGGAAGGTGGACCTAAACATCAACTACGAATACAGCGACCAGGGTGGCTACCCGTATTTCTACCAAGGCAGCCTGGCCCCCGAAGCACAGAGCGAGCCGCTGAAGCCCTACATCGGAAAAATCTCCAATAACGCCCGCAGCAACTACTACCGCAACCTGCTGAACACGGGTCTGAACCTGGAATACCAGGCACAGCACTTCACGTTGAGCATGGTCACCGGCTACCAGTTTCTAAAGGACTGCATGGACATAGACCAAGACTTCACCGCCAACGACATCTATACCCTGCAACAGAAACAACGCTCCCACGCACTGAGCGAGGAAATCATCTTGAAGAGTAAAAGCGGCAGCCACTGGCAATGGACCACCGGCGCCTTCGGCTTCTACCAATGGCTGAATACGGAAGCTCCCGTCACTTTCAGGGAAGCCGGAATGGGGATGCTGAACCAGATGTTGGGCAGTGTCATCCCATCGCAAATACAAGTAGAGATGGGACCATCCATGAGTATGAATATCCTGCCCTCACTGGGCATCAGCAGCCGGACCATGCCCATCGGGGGCAGTTTCAACACTCCGCTGCTGAATGGGGCACTCTTTCATCAATCTACCTTCAGAGATTTATTCGGACTGAAAGGAGTGTCGTTCACTGCCGGGTTACGCCTGGATTATGAGCGTATGAAGATGGATTACAACTCCGGCACCAGCCTGGACTACAAGGTGGGCATCAAGGGAGAAATGAAGCGGGGCGACGTCGTCATCCGCGAAATGGAGATGATGCCGGAGACGGCACTGACAGTAGAGTCGCGCTACCAAGGAAACATTGATAAGGATTATCTTCAGCTGTTGCCCAAGTTTGCTTTGCAGTATGACTTTGCGCGAAACAGAGGAAATGTGTATGCAACGGTCAGCAAAGGTTACCGTTCGGGAGGTTACAATGTGCAGATGTTCTCCGACCTGCTGCAATCCAGTTTGAAGAATGACATGATGCGGCAAAGCAAAGAGGCGATTATGCCCAACGTGCCGGATGCCTACAAAGAGCTGGTGGGTAAATACTTCCCCGATGCGGGAGAGAATCCGGATGCAAAATCCGCCACCGTCTACAAGCCCGAACAGACCTGGAACTACGAAATAGGAACACACTTGAATCTGCTGGACGGACGTCTGCATGCCGACGCCGCCATCTTCTGGCTGGAAACCCGCGACCAGCAGATTTCACGCTTCGCCCCAAGCGGACTGGGACGCGAAACGGCAAATGCCGGCAAAAGCCGCAGCCAGGGGGCAGAGGTTGCCTTGACGGCTGCCGTTGCTACGGACTTCACGCTGAATGCAAGTTATGGTTATACCTATGCCACCTTTAAGGATTACATCACCAACGAGAAAGTGAATGGGGAGCTTCAGGAAATCAGCTACAACGGCAAGTACGTACCCTTTGTTCCCAAGCATACCATGAACGTGGGCGGTCAGTACATCTTCCGCATCCGTCCGGGGCACTGGCTGGACCGCATCCAGCTGAATGCCAACTACACCGGTGCCGGACGCATCTACTGGACCGAAGAGAACAGCGTAAGCCAAGCCTTCTACGGCACGCTGAACGGACGCATCAGTTTCCAGAAAGGACATGGGCAGATTGATTTCTGGGTGCGCAATGCACTGGACAAAGAGTATGCTTCGTTCTATTTTGAGAGTATGGGGAACGGATTTATGCAGAAAGGACGGCCTGTGCAGGCGGGAATAGAGTTGAGGTGCAGGTTCTGATTGGAGAGCTTTGTCCCTCCGAAAGTAAAGGAAAATAGAAACGGTCGTTCGGGTACTTACACATTGCATACCCGAACGACCGTTTCTATGTTTCTATCTGACAGAGGAGAAGTTATCCTCTATGTACCCAGTTTTCAATTTCAATATTAGGTATTCTTTCCAGATGTTTCTTGTTTTCAGTAACCATTATCATTTGGTTAGCCACCGCTGTACATCCTATAAATAAGTCCAAATCCTCAATGGGAGTTTCTTGACTATATAAGGCAGCCTTACTCCGGGCATAACAACATAAAGCCGAGGACAAAGGTATTACCTTGATATCTTGGCAGAAATCAGTAACAAGCTGCAAGTTTCTCTCCACATTATTACTTCGCTCTGCACCGAACAACAACTCTGCTACCGTAACCTCCGAAATGCAACAATGTTCCCAGCCCACCTTTTCAATATGTTCGTCTACTCCAAATTTCTGACGCATGAAGTGAACACAAATATTAGATCAAGCAAATATCGTTTCATTCGTCAAAGGGGCTAAAGTTTTCTTTTTTTCGAGAAAGGCGTGATGCATATATATCATCATTGATTTCATCAGAATCACGATTGTCCTTCCAACTACCGGCATACTTTGCAAGCATACGCTTAGTCAGCAATTTGCTATCTGCCGCTGTCGGAATGGAATGACTATTCTTATTCAAAACCTCCTTCATATATTTTCTGAGGCTCTCCAATGCAGTACTGCTATTGATATTGACTATCTCACGAATCAACTCCAATTTTCCGGCTTCCAACTCCAAACTACTCATAATCAATTCCTCCTTTTAAAAGTTCAACTACAAAGTTACAAAGCTTTTTTATTCATTGATAGCTCCGCAATGTGGGCAGACTCCCTTCTCCCTCAGTTTCTGCCCGCATCTGCCGCAACGATAGCGTGAAGCCAGCAGCGAAATGCGAAGCCTTTTGAGGAATACCCATACAAAAGCGGTCAAAAACAAGTATCCGACGTAGATAGATGTAGTCAGGATAAAGAAAAAATAACAGAAGATGCAGCAGGAGGCCAGCCCCAACAGATAGAATACGGCCGCCGCCGGACTTAACTGGCGAAACAAATCGTCGAGTACCGCCAGCAACACCACTATAAACAGCCAGATACCCATCAGAAAAGCAGAAAGCACAAGCGGTACCTTGAACGGCGACAAGGTAGGATTAAAATAGAAGTGTTGCCACGTCTCCGGCGCAAACACTTGTATAGATTCGTAAATAGTGGCACAGAACGCCATCAGCAGACATAGCAACAACGGATAGAGACTGTCTATATCATTAAAGTACACCATCCTCAACTGCTTGCGCCGAAAAGCCCTGAACAGCCAGACTGCCACAAACAAGGCAAAAATAATGATAAAATAAGAGGCATGGGTATCACTGAACAAGTAGATGGCCTGCGAAATGCTGTCTGTAGGAACAAAGGCATGCATCATTTCGGACTCCCGCAACCAGCCCTGCACTTCCTGCGAATGGGCAAGCTTCACCCATACACTATCCACACTGTCGGCAGGATGGATGGCGAACTCGGCAACCACCACGCGGTCTCCCCGATAAAGCATATTATAGCAGTCCTTCACGGGCAGACAAGCCAAATTCACAGAATCTGCCAGCACTTCCAGATTGGTATTCCAAGTATAATGCCGCTCAAAAAGATAGGCCAGCGAATCACGCGTCTCCTTAGACAGATGTTCATCTTCAAGATTAGGACGGGAATAATGGCAGGAAACTAAAGCAATGAAGCATGAAAAATAAAGAATGCAGAATAGGAGGGAACGCAGTGAACGCAAAGGATGTTTGTCCCTGCCCGCTTCCCGGTACCGGTCATTTGCCAGCCTTTCATTATGTGCCCGTTCCTCACTCCTCATTTTCAAGTCTTTATTAGTAATTCCTCATTCTTCGTCCTTCATTAAAGCGGCTCTTCATGAGCAATGACTTTCATCTGGCAATTCTTGCAATCAAACGACAAGCGGAAACACTTGCCGTCCGTCCCAACCAAATAATAAGGTTCCCTATAGGGAGAATGTCCTTTCTGATAGGTGGGACACCATCCCATACTGAAACGCAGGCAATGTTTGCAGAACATGAGTACAGCATCCGGAACCGCTTGTGCCTCGTAAGCAGGTGCTATGGACGACAACCCGTGCTCACGGTAGAAACTCCGGGCAGCACCGTTCATCACATTACCCAGATAGGTCAGCGAAGTAGCCGGGAAAGCATGGCTGGTCGGTTTCCAAACAGCCAGCTCACGACGATAAGTAACACGCCGAGCCGCAATCAGCTTATCTATCACCTGCCGGCGCCAGTCCGCCACCGCAGAAGCAGGAAGGAACCAGTTAGCAGAAAGATTGAGCCTGATGCCCGAAGCATCTTCAGACAAATATCCTGCTATCTCAAAAGGAGTATTCCCCAACTTACCCAGCTGATTACGCAGATTATCCACCTGCGGTGTACGTGCCAACTCTTTCGGATAAGGGAAAGAGAGCGTCACGCGGTTATCATCCTCGTCCGCAGCCGTCAGGCTAAACCCGAAAGAAGTATCTGACAACTCCCAACAAACACCGATTTTACGTTCGGAGGATTTGCGGGTAAGAATACGTTCAAACTCCTGGTCGAAGTTACGATAAAGTCGGGTACGGGGTTTGATACGAGGCACTTCCCCTGCCGGATAGAGTTTGTTACCATCCACCCGGTTGATGCGGAAACCTTGCAAACGTCCCTGCTCATCAAGAAAACAGACACCGTCTCCGTTGTGGAAAGGCTTTACGCCTGCCACCGTGAGATATCCCCCGCGCTGTTCCTTCAAAGTGCCCATCTCCTCTCCCAAAGATTTGGGCGTATCGAACGAAGTGATCTCCCCTCCCCTTCCTTGCAGGAAATAATGGGTGAAACCGCGGCTGAAACTCTTGTCCAACTGTGGCTGGAAATCGAAACGGCAGGTGCCCGAAGAAGCACGGGCATATTCCTTGCGACGGGCAAAAATGGCATCGAGCTTCCTACGGTAAGCCGCCGTCACATTCTTCACATAGGTCACATCCTTCAAGCGGCCTTCTATCTTCAGCGAAGTGGCTCCGGCATCCAGCAGTTCTTCCAACACCTCGCTTTGGTTGAGGTCCTTCAAAGAAAGCAGATGCTTATTACGCACAATGGTCTTGCCATCGGCATCTACCAGACTGAAGGGTAAACGGCAGAATTGCGCACATTCCCCCCGGTTGGCACTCCGTCCGAAACAAGCCTGGCTGACATAGCACTGCCCGCTATAACTGACGCAAAGAGCCCCGTGTACAAAGACTTCGAGCGGCACGTCGGGACACGCCTCATGGATACCGCGTATCTCCTGCAAAGAAAGTTCGCGTGCCAACACCACCTGACGGAAACCGGCATCGGCAAGGAAACGTACTTTCTCCGGCGTACGGTTATCCATCTGCGTACTGCCATGCAACGGAATGGGCGGCAAATTCAACCGCGTAATCCCCATATCCTGTACAATCAGTGCATCCACACCGATGCGGTACAGCTCCCAAATCATCCTCTCCGTCTCTTTCAGCTCTTCTTCTTTCAGAATGGTATTGACCGTCACATAGATACGGGCATTATACAGATGGGCATGCTCCACCAAAGCGGCAATATCCTCCAAAGAGTTGACAGCAGCCGCACGCGCACCGAACTTGGGTGCACCGATGTATACCGCATCTGCCCCATGATTCACTGCTTCTATGCCACACTCCAAATTCTTGGCAGGAGCCAGCAGCTCTATTTTACGTTGCTTTATCATCGTTTAGTTACGAGTAACTCACCCTATTTCATTAATATTATACGGCGTCTCCTGATATACAAAATAATTCAGCCAATTGGAGAACAACAGATTGGCATGGGCACGCCAACGCACCAGCACTCCTTTGTCCGGGTCATCGTCCACATAGTAGTTACGGGGTATCTCAATGGGCAGGCCCTTATTCAAGTCACGGCGATACTCTGTATCCAATGTCAGCGGGGAGTATTCCGAATGGCCGGTCACGAAGAACTCACGCCCTCCACGGGCCACCGCCATATATACACCAGCATCCTCCGACTCGGAAAGCAGCGTCAATTCCGGAACCTTCTGTATATCTTCCCGACGCACTTCCGTGTGGCGGCTATGCGGCACATAGAACATATCATCAAATCCACGGAAAATGGGATGCAACGGTTGCAAGGTACGATGTTCAAAGATACCGAACATCTTCTTATCCAGTGCATACTTCGGCACTCCATAATGATGATAGAGCCCTGCCTGCGCCGCCCAGCAGATGTAGAGCGTAGAGGTGACATGCGTACGCGCCCAGTCGAAGATTTCAGTAATCTCATCCCAATAAGTCACCTCCTCAAAATCCATCTGCTCTACCGGAGCACCGGTGATAATCATGCCATCGTACTTTTCACCGCGCATCTTGTCGAAATCCGTATAGAATGTTTTCATGTGTTCTATCGGAGTGTTCTTGGAAGTATGGCTTTTTATCTTCATGAACGAGATTTCCACCTGAAGCGGAGTATTGGAAAGCAGACGCACCAGGTCCGTTTCCGTTGTAATCTTTAGCGGCATCAAGTTCAGAATCACGATACGCAGCGGACGGATATCCTGCTGGGTTGCCCGGGAATTGTCAATGACAAATATATTCTCCTCTTTCAGCAACTCGATAGCGGGTAGTTTATCGGGTAAATTTAAAGGCATGAGTTTATATCTATGGTTTAACTTATTACTGTCTACGATTTTAGCGTGTAAAGTTAGGCAAAAAATCAGAGTGTGATAAATAAATTATAAAAGTTTTATCGATTTATCCCTCTTCATTTAACACGTTTAATTACATTTGTACCATGAAGTTACGAAAAGAGTGTAATTTATTGGAAATGAGCGTTGGTTAATCGCTCTTGATAGTAATAGGTTACGATTTAGTTAGTTATCTACTGCATTATCCTT
>NZ_QTLN01000041.1:0-15082 GCF_003602735.1 Bacteroides sp. AF39-16AC
TCTTTCCACAGCTGTGGTAAGAAAAGAACATTGCTGTGGAAAGATTAGTTTTTAGAGAAACAGACTCAGAAAGTAAAGAGATAGCAATTATATCTGGCATTTTAGAAACTAACTATCCATAAAGAACGAAATGAAATACTTCAAAGATAAAAGAAAAGAGAATGAAATCTCCCACAATACTGTGACAAACCGAAAAACTCAGCGACAGATAGGGTAAATATCAACCTAATTATTTATCTTTGTTAGCTTTTAAAAGTTAGCATACTAAAAACAATAAAGTGCAATGAAAGATTTTCTGAAATTTACGTTTGCCACCATTACCGGCATCATCGTATCAGTCGTTGTTTTAGTTTTCATCAGTATTCTGGTGGTTTTCAGCATGGTATCATCTTCGGAATCAGAAACGCAAGTACGCAAAAACTCCATTATGATGCTGGATTTGAATGGCGCACTGGCTGAACGCAGCCAAGACAATCCGTTCGATGCCCTTATGGGAGACAATTATAAGACCTATGGCCTGGATGATGTCCTCTCCTCTATCAAAAAAGCAAAAGAGAATGACAACATTAAAGGTATCTATATAGAAGCAACTTCGCTGGGTGCAGGATTTGCTTCACGCGAAGAAATACGCAATGCATTGAAGGATTTCAAGGAATCGGGAAAATTCATCGTAGCTTATGGTGACAGCTATTCCCAAGGTCTTTATTATCTGTCAAGTGTAGCCGACAAGGTGTTGCTGAACCCGCAAGGTATGGTCGAGTGGAGGGGCTTGGCCGCTACCCCCATGTTCTTCAAGGATTTGCTGGCCAAAATCGGAGTAGAAATGCAGATATTCAAAGTAGGTACCTACAAATCGGCTGTAGAGCCTTTCATCTCTACCGAAATGAGCCCAGCCAACCGTGAACAGATCGACGCTTACCTGACCTCCATCTGGGGACAAGTGACCAATGATGTTGCAGAATCACGCAAAATATCTGTAGACTCACTGAACGCCATTGCCGACCGCATGTTGATGTTCTATCCCGCAGCAGAAAGTGTGCAATGCGGACTGGTCGATACATTAATATATAAGAATGATGTGCGCAACTACCTGAAAGCGATGGTAGGCATCGACAAAGACGACCGCATGCCCGTACTTGGTTTGCAGGACATGATTAACGTAAAGAAGAATGTTCCCAAAGACAAAAGTGGAAATGTGATTGCCGTATACTATGCCTATGGAGAAATTGACGGTGGTTCATCTTCTGCCTCCAGCGAAGAAGGCATCGACTCTAAAAAGGTGATTAAAGACCTGCGCAAGCTGAAAGATGACGAAGATGTAAAAGCTGTAGTATTACGCGTAAACTCACCGGGCGGAAGCGCCTATGGTTCAGAACAGATATGGTATGCCGTCAGCGAATTGAAGAAAGAGAAACCAGTCATTGTTTCCATGGGTGACTATGCAGCTTCAGGAGGTTACTACATTTCTTGTAATGCAGACACCATCGTGGCCGAGCCTACCACACTGACGGGTTCTATCGGCATCTTCGGCATGTTCCCCAACGCAAAGGGGCTGACTGATAAAATCGGGGTAAATTTTGATGTAGTGAAAACCAATAAATACGCAGACTTCGGCATGCTGACACGCCCGATGAATGACGGGGAAAAAGGGCTGATGCAAATGTATGTGAACAACGGATATGACCTCTTCCTCACCCGCTGCTCCGATGGCCGAGGCATCAGCAAGGAAGACCTGGATAAAATTGCCCAAGGCCGTGTATGGACCGGAAGCAAGGCCAAGGAACTAGGACTAGTCGACGAATTGGGTGGTTTGGACAAAGCTTTGGACATTGCCATTGCAAAGGCCGGAGTAGATGCCTATACCGTGATGAGCTATCCGAAAAAGGAAAGTTTCTTTGAAAGTCTGATGAACACCAATCCGGGTAACTACATCAAAGCACGTATGCTGAAAGGCACAATGGGCGAGATATACCAGCAGTTCAGCGTCCTGGAGAATTTTGACAAATGTGACCGTATACAAGCACGTGTCCCCTTTGAACTGAATATTCAATAAATGGAGGAAAACTTTATCAAGATATATCATTGGCTATATCCCCTATCATGGCTTTATGGAATAGGGGTATGCTTGCGAAATAAACTCTTTGACTGGGGCTGGCTCCGGTCAAAGAGTTTTGACGTTCCAGTAATATGCGTGGGCAACCTTGCTGTGGGCGGAACTGGCAAGACGCCACATACCGAATATCTGATAAAGCTATTACAAAAAAACGGAGTGAATGTAGCCACCCTCAGTCGGGGTTACAAGCGTAAAAGCCGAGGCTATGTACTGGCCGATGACAAGAGCAATGTACGCCAAATAGGTGACGAGCCGTATCAAATTAAAAATAAATTCCCCAATGCACGGGTAGCGGTAGACGAAAACCGTTGCCACGGCATTGAGCAACTGCTGAAACTGGAAAATCCCACTGTAGAAGCCATCATCCTGGACGATGCCTTCCAACATCGCCATGTAAAAGCTGGGCTGAACATTCTACTAACTGATTTTCACCGGTTACTGTGCGATGATGCCTTGCTCCCTGCCGGAAGACTCCGCGAACCTTCAAGCGGTAAAAACCGGGCACAGATGGTCATCGTTACCAAATGTCCGGATGATATCAAGCCGATAGACTTCAACATCATAGCTAAACGGCTCCACCTCTATCCATACCAACAACTGTATTTCTCCAGATTCCGCTATGGAATGTTGACACCGCTATTTCCCGAGAAAACGAACAGCCGGAAAGTGCTCTCCTCCCTCACCGGAGACGAGCAAGTACTGCTGGTGACAGGCATCGCCTCCCCCGCCCCCTTACAGAAAGAAGTGGAATCTTACACGCCACACGTCAAATTGCTGGCATTTGATGACCATCATGACTTTACTCCCAAGGATTTATTGCAAATAAAGGAACAATTCCAGCACCTGGAAGAGTGGAAAAGACTGATAATCACCACGGAGAAAGATGCGGCAAGGTTGAAACTCCATCCCGCACTGGACGAAACACTAAAGCCGTACATCTACGTGCTGCCGATAGAAATAGAAATCTTACAAAATCAACAATATATATTTAACCAAAACATTATTGGCTATGTTAGAGCGCATTCAAGAAACAGCAGCCTTTCTGAAGGGAAAGATGCACACCCAGCCTGAGACAGCAATCATCCTCGGTACCGGACTCGGCAGTCTTGCCGGTGAAATCACTGAAAAGTATGAGATAAGGTACGAAGAAATCCCCAATTTCCCCGTCTCTACCGTAGAGGGACACAGCGGAAAACTTATCTTCGGCAAACTGGGCCATAAAGACATCATGGCGATGCAGGGACGTTTCCATTTTTACGAGGGCTATTCCATGAAGGAAGTAACCTTCCCGGTACGTGTAATGCGCGAACTGGGTATCAAGACCTTATTCGTTTCCAATGCCAGTGGCGGCACAAATCCGGATTTTGCGATCGGTGACCTGATGATTATCACCGACCATATAAACTACTTCCCCGAACATCCATTGCGTGGCAAAAACATACCTTACGGTCCTCGCTTCCCGGATATGAGCGAAGCTTATGACAAAGAGCTGATTCGTAAGGCCGACGCCATTGCGGCAGAAAAGGGCATCAAGGTTCAGCACGGTGTCTATATCGGTACGCAAGGTCCCACATTCGAAACACCTGCGGAATACAAGATGTTCCATATTCTGGGTGCCGATGCAGTGGGCATGTCCACCGTGCCGGAAGTCATCGTGGCAAATCATTGCGGAATCAAAGTGTTCGGCGTATCTGTCATTACAGACTTGGGGGTAGAAGGTAAAATCGTAGAAGTCTCTCACGAAGAAGTGCAGAAAGCTGCGGACGAGGCACAACCGAGAATGACAGAGATTATGCGTGAATTGATTAATAGAGCATAAGAAAGCATGAGAACAGAAATAGCTACCCTCGGTGAATTCGGCCTCATCCGACACCTCACCGAAGGCATTGAACTAAAGAACGAGTCGAGCCGATATGGTGTCGGAGATGATGCCGCCGTCCTCTCCTACCCGGCCGAAAAGGAAGTGCTCGTTACTACCGACTTGCTGATGGAAGGCGTCCATTTCGACCTTGTGTATGTACCGCTCAAGCATTTGGGGTATAAATCGGCCGTAGTCAATTTCTCTGATATCTATGCCATGAACGGCACACCGAAGCAGATTACCGTTTCCTTGGGCATATCCAAGCGTTTCAGTATAGAAGACATGGAGGAACTCTATGCCGGCATCCGTTTGGCTTGCGAAGAATATGATGTTGACATCGTGGGAGGAGACACCTCCGCTTCCTATACTGGGCTTACCATCAGCATCACCTGCATAGGCGAGGGTGAGAAAGGAAAAGTGGTCTACCGCAATGGTGCCCGCGAAACCGACCTGATTTGCGTCAGCGGCGACTTGGGTGCCGCCTACATGGGACTACAGCTTTTGGAACGCGAAAAGGCGGTGCTCAAAGGAGGTGACAAAGACTTGCAACCGGACTTCTCGGGGAAGGAGTATCTTCTGGAACGTCAACTGAAGCCCGAAGCACGCCGTGACATCATTCAGAAACTGGCAGAAGAAGGTATACAACCCACCTCCATGATGGATATATCGGACGGACTTTCTTCGGAATTACTGCATATCTGTACCCAAAGCAAAGTGGGTTGCCGAGTTTACGAAGAACATATTCCTATCGACTATCAGACGGCTGTAATGGCAGAAGAATTCAATATGAACCTGAGCACTTGTGCACTGAACGGAGGCGAGGATTATGAGTTATTGTTCACCGTCCCCATTGCCGACCATGAAAAGGTTGCCGAAATGGAAGGCGTCAAGCTGATTGGCCATATCACCAAACCGGAATTAGGCTGCGCCCTAATTACCCGTGACGGTCAAGAGTTTGAACTCAAAGCACAAGGATGGAATCCTTTGAAGGAAGAAGAAGCGGAAAAAGCATAACTATAAAACTTTTTCAGTATTTTTTCTCAAATCATAAACGCTGATAATTAGCCATATAGCCAATTATCAGCGTTTTTTATTATGAAAGCTATTGCATAGTCCAAAAGTTTCACTACCTTTGCAACCGCAAAAGAGATAAACATGGTGCCATAGCTCAGTTGGTAGAGCAAAGGACTGAAAATCCTTGTGTCCCCGGTTCGATTCCTGGTGGCACCACTTTTACAAAATGAAAAATCATGAAAACCGCTGAAATACAGTTATTTCAGCGGTTTTTTCTTTATGTATTGTCCGCAAAAATATGCAATTTGGTGCAATAAAAAATTGCTGATTCGGTGGCTTTTTTTGAGTCCCATGAAAAAACCACCGATATGTACCATACTTCACTTATTCTCAACGATTTGCGTGAATCATTTTCAGGGATGAAATTCTACATTTGCATACCCTACTGAATGACGGATGAAATACAACGTCTGCTACAGGCTTTCTTATCCGATAATAATGATTGTACCTACAGGCGGATAATAGTAAGAGAAACAAAAATCGGTGGTTTTTTAGAGCCGGCAATAATAAAAGCCACCGAATTTAACATTTCTCTCCAGCCATCCGCTCCATTCAGGATTGACGAAATAACCGAATGTGCAACTTCAAAAAGAAAATGATCATGAAACAAGGAACAATGAACATTCTATTTTTCGTTCTGAAAACAAAACTGCTGAAAAATGGCGAGGCTCCAATCCTAATGAGGATTACCATCAACGGGCAATATGAAGAAATAAGAATACAGAGAAGCGTTCCATTAAAGAACTGGAATCCGGCCAAGGGATGCAGTAAAGGAAAAGACAGGGCTTCCATCGAATTGAACAACTATATTTCCGCCCTCACTACACGCGCATACGAAAAGCACAAGGAACTGACCTTTGAATCGGCACTGATAACTCCAAAGACAATATTAAAGCGTGTGTTCGGAAAGGATGAGACTGTCCGGACGTTGCTTGGAACAGTCAAAGAAGAAATTTCCTCTATGGAAAAGGTTGTTGACATAGACTATTCTCCCGTCACCATCAACCGTTATAAGAATGTGCTCAGAAAACTTGAAACGTTTGTGCCGCGTTTTTATGAGAAGGATGATATTACGTTCCATGAACTTTCCCCTGATTTCATCAAGGCTTTTGATGTTTTCCTGAAGACAGAAGCCGGACTGTGCCGCAACACAATAGTCCGCTACATGAAATGCCTGAAGAAAATCACCAATATGGCAATAGCCAAAGAATGGATGCGGAAAGACCCGTTTTACGGATATAAGATGGAACAGGACGAGACTGATCCGGTATTCCTGACAAACAACGAGCTTCAGGCTATAATGAACAGGGAATTTGAAATTCCGAGGCTGGAGCTTGTCAAGGACATCTTTTTGTTTGCGTGCTTCACCGGTCTGGCGTTCGCTGATGTATCCACATTGAGACCGGAACATCTGGAGCAGGACAATAACGGTGACTGGTGGATAAGAAAAGGACGTGTAAAGCTGGAGAGAAGAAGAAAGTCAAGCTCCATAGCAAATGTTCCGCTTCTTCCTGTTCCATTGGCAATACTGAAGAAATACGAATCACACCCGATATGTCTTAAACAAGGGACTTGCCTTCCTGTTGTCTGCAATCAGAAGGCAAACAGCTACCTGAAGGAGATTGCGGACTTCTGCGGCATCAAAAAGAATCTGACCACACATGCAGCCCGCCATACATTTGCTACGACAGTCACACTGGCCAACAATGTTCCATTGCAGGAGGTGTCTGCCATGCTCGGACATGCATCCACAAGAATGACACAACATTATGCAAGAGTCATGGACAGGAACCTGAAGGACAACATGAATATAGTAAGGAGCAAGATGGGGTTATAGAGATAAACCTATCTTATACCTCGCATAACCGTCTGTAATAACATACAGAGACCAGGCGCTTTCAAGATGAAGTCATCCTCATTTCTTGCAGCAAAGATAGTTGTTTTTCCGAATGATCGCGCAAGGCGGCCCCTGAAGGGGCTTGGTTGCCTGTGAAAAAATCTTCCTCTTGCTGGCGCAAGAGCGTATTTTTTCACGGCAAGCCTTGCAGCAATCATCGGAAAACGAACTGGGGAACACACAAGAAATAAGAATGCCTACCCACGGGCAGGCCATGTATAACTCAATAAATGGAAGATTATGGAAGCGAACAATGTGGAAAAAAGGTTCAATGAATGGTTTACGGTGTCTTATGACAGGTTAAGAAATCTCGTTGGCAGATACGGGGCACTGGATGAGGACAATTTTCATGACACTTATCTGTTTGTAAGAAAGCAGGTGCTGAATCCGGAAAGGGAAATAACGGATTATGAAGCATACTTTATCGGATGTTACAGGAAAGCGTTCATGGCCAAGTTCAGGCTGGAAAGCAAATATGCCCATCCGGATGAATATTTCTTTCTTCGATGTGGGGAAGATGCGGATTTCCTTTCTCCGGATGACCTGAACAGCTGTGAAAAACTGGTGAAGGACATTCTTAACTTTATCAGAAGAAAGTTCTCATATCAGGAATACAGGATGTTTACGTTGCGTTTTTATGAATCAGACTTTTCATTCAAGGCGTTGGGTGAATGTATGGGTATATCGGCAAGTGCCATTTCAGGAAAAGTAAACACGATCATGGATACAGTACGGTCAAACCGGGGATTCTCATGGAGAAGCCAGATGCTGGCAGTAGAAGGATTCATATCCTAATCCGTTAGTTTATTGTATCACCCTTAAAACAGAAACTTATGGCACTGATAGTATATAACAAAGAAAACTCACGTCCGCAGCAGGTGGTTTATCAGGGGAAGCGGACAATCAACATGGACAGCAAGGGAACGGTTTACCTGTCAAAGACAATGTCTATTGAACTGGGGATTCTCGGTGGAGGACGGGTTAATTTCGCACACGATGAGGATACGGGAGAATGGTATATCTGCCATACGACAGACAAGGACGGGTTCACTGTATGGAAAGATAAAAGGTGTGCCAGATTCTCCGCCGGATTCATCGTCAGAAGAATAATGCTTCAGGCAAAAGTGGAAAGGAAGACCGTACAGTTTATGATTGCCAAGGCTCCCATAGAGGTGGGAGGTACAGTATATTACAAGATTCTGCTTTCCAATCCGATTTTCAAATAGTAAGAAGAAGATGGCTCAGAAAGATCCATTATCAGATAATGGTGGTGGATTTTTCCGGGCTATGTTGTTCAGATTTTTACATCATACTATTTGGAGCATTAGGATATTGTTTGGTCAGGGCATTATATTGGCATAATACTATGTCCTGACAATATTATAATATGGGGGCACTATGTTATTGCAATATTATGTTGTCAGGGTATTATGTTGTTGTGTTATCATGTTATTGCAATATTATGTTATTAGGGTATTATGTTGCTATGTTACTATGTTATTGCAATGTTATGTCATTAGGGTATTATGTTGTTATATTACTATGTTATTGCAATGTTATGTTATTAGGGTATTATGTTGTTGTGTTACTATGTTATTGTAATGTTATGTTATTAGGGCATCATGTTGTTGTGTTATTATGTTATCAGGGTATTACACTATTGCAATATCACAACAGAGCTTATTTTACATACACACTGATTATCAATATATTACAACTCTCATTAAGCAGCGCATACAACTTTACTATAACAATCTACATACTATTATATGATACAGATTGATATGTAATATCTGTAAATCAGGATGCCATAGTTCAATACAGCATAAAACTTTCAATATTGAATATTTAAATTTCGGCAAATAACTAAATATCAGGCACTCCATTCACACGATATTCAACTCTGCATACAGGTTTGTCACAAACAAACTGATATTTACATTTTTCATCAGGCAAATACGACTCTATTTTATAGCTATAAATGGGCATGGAGCCACAATCCACTTTAAGTGGATTCTCTGTTCAAACGAACAGAGCAAGTTGTGTTTTTGTCCGACAGAAAGTATTCTGCCAGACAAAAACCAACTTGCCCTCTCTCACGGTCGGGGGATTTTCCTCCGAAGTCGGAAATCTATAAAAGGGAATTTTAGTTTATTTTCAATGAGATTCAAGTATCCATAGGTATAATTTCCATATGCCGATTTTATTTTTTACTGTATCGGTTATTGATATAGTTTGCTTATTGAACTAATTGATTTTTTCAGTTTTCACCTATTTCATAATGAAAGCTTGTATTCATATTTTCAGAATAATAGTATATCTGAAAATCATATAGTATAATATCCTCTCTTTTCATCAATAATGTTATAGTTTTCACAATACTATCTAGTTTGTTTTTTAAACCTTCCTTGCTAATAGTACCATTTGATGCGTATATTGTAAGACAATACGAGTATTTCCCCTGTGTCTATTAAAAAAACTTGCTTTATAAATCTGCCTATCTATTGAATCTATAGGTATATTATACAACACCTTCTTAAAAATACACATCTCACTGACAGCAATAGCTTTATCCTCTTCATGTTGTGCCACGCAAGCAACAGCGAAGAATGAATATGAGAAAATAAAAAAAAGACATACGCTTTTGTATGTTAATTCTTTAAGAACGGCACCAAATTCCATACTGTTCCTCCTTTTGTATAAGCATGATTTAATGCATCTGTATTTTTTACTTCAATATAGTGTTCTGGCAACATTTTTTCTATCATATAAGCACAGGAAGAATCCAAATATGGTCTTCTTTTTACCAAAGATATGAAAATGAAAAAAAAGACAACTATTGTTCGCTTAATTTTTTATCTATGATATGTTTAGAAACACAACTTACCTATTTAATTATCTGTTAAATATTCATCTTTATGACAATAAATTTTGGAATATCCCTATTTTTTCCGTACTTGCATTTTGGAACTTTAAATATATTATTATGGCGGCATACAAAACAATAATGAGAACTGGCAGCATTTTTAATACAAATTCTGACGGTACTGCTATCTTCACGGATGTCTTTGAAGTAGAAAGCATGGAGTACTCTTTTGACAGAGGCATCAGCGATAACGGCAAACCTTCCACTCCTATCGTTGGTGGCATGGCTACCGTTGCATTCAGAGGATTTCCTCCCCAATATCTTCATAAATGGATTCTTAAGAGTGAAGAAAGGTTAAATGTGCAACTCGAAGTATTGAACTTGTCGGAAGAAAGTATACCAGAAGAGACATTACAATTGCTCAATGCGGCATGTATTTCAATGAAGTTTTCTTATGAAGGACTCGGTGAACAAGGTCTTGTCACAACCATACTCACATTGCAGGGTGAAGATGTCACATTAGGTTCAGACACGCTGTATTATGAATGGCAGGAAAGCCGGGACAAACCACAACGGCCAGCATCGATATTCGTCTCAACATTTAATGCAAGCAAAGCAATTCCTATTGTCGTCGATCCATGTATCAAGGCATTTATGGAGATTGACGAGGACTGTGCACAGAAGCCGTATAGTCTAGATTCTTTCTCCATAGAATTTATGCAACGTGTGGATCATAAAGGAGAACCCGCCTGGGAAGAAAAAGGAGGCTTGTTTTCAATATCGCTGAATCATCCGTCAAATTATCTGCTTAATCATTGGGCAATGTATAAGCACAAGCAGAAACATTCCGGCTATATAGTATTCAGGAATCCTGACGGGATGTCCAGTGCTGTCCTTTCCATCCGTTTTGAGAACGCATATTGCATAAGCTACAAAAAGTCCGTATCAGCCGCAACCGATGGAATCCTTTTGGAAATGATTATCACACCGGAGTTCCTGAAGTTTGGGAATATAGATTTTAACAATGGTAAATGGGCTGAAGACTGATATGGAACATAAGAATACAAATGACAAGAATGAATACCATTTCCAGCTGCCGGAAGTGGTAGTGAAAGGCAAAATGCCGGGATGGATGCGCAGGCAATTGGGAATAGCACTTCACCGGAATCCTGCATTATTTAGAAAATGCATGAAAAATGCCACTTCAGTAGAGGGAGAACAGTTTTATTTCAATCTGGCTTTCAATGCGGCAAGAGAAGAAGCAGGACAACAGTTTGTTCAGGCATCCTTGACAGTAGCCGGGATTATTTCTGCCATATCTACCGTTGGTGCATCACTTGCCGCTGCAACTTCATTTGGACGTAAGGCAGCATTGCTTGGACGTGGAGCTTTATTGAAAGGAAGTACATATGCAGGTAGAATTGCTTCTTCCATAGAGGCAGCTTCGTTGAGAGGTGGAATGGCTGTTCAAAATACAATAATACGTTCTGCCACACATTTAAGAACACTTAGTAATATAACTGGTAGAATGCTTTATCCAAATGGCTTGAGTTATGATACGATGTTATTAATGGGAGCAAGTGATCTGAGTTTTCAATTCGGTAGCAGGTTTGCTTATAATCATTTTTATTGGGGGAAAAACTGGAAAGAATCTGGAATAGATGCAATACAAAAAGTGAATATTACAAGTGTTCTTTCATCTTCTTTAGGTTTACCTTTAAGTATAAATGCTGCTATGTCTGCTGCTTTTGATTTGAAAATAAGTGAACAGAGAACTATATTTGATTCAATCTCTACTGTGGATTTTTTAATAAATTATACAGGTAATTTTGCATTTGGAAAAACTATGGATAATGTATCATCGAAGTTTTTTCAAAATATGTTGCAAAATAAA
This sequence comes from Bacteroides sp. AF39-16AC, assembly GCF_003602735.1. Taxonomy (NCBI): domain Bacteria; kingdom Pseudomonadati; phylum Bacteroidota; class Bacteroidia; order Bacteroidales; family Bacteroidaceae; genus Bacteroides; species Bacteroides sp. AF39-16AC. The sequence goes on from NZ_QTLN01000041.1 coordinate 11,706, forward strand.
AAAATCCATATCCCATATATAACAGAAAAAGAAATACAACAAATCAATAGGAATTTACATAAGTGGGGAGATGGTACCATAAATCAAATGGGCAAAGGAATGATTTCAATCTATCAAGTATGGTACGAGGAACAAATAGATTCTATATTAAGATTCAATTCATATAAAACTAATATAAAGACTGATGAAAAATAAAAAAGGAATTTTTATCCGCATAATATCAATAATAATATTATTATCATTGCCAATAATATACCTTATGGATGAATTGTACTTTTTTAGCGAAAGTAACAAACGCTATACTATTGGTGTATATTATAAAGATGGATTTATAATCAATTCGAGTACGAGTAGAGAAAAAGGATTTATTTATTATGTTGATAATGTTAAACATATCGCAACAACAAGCAAATATAATAATACAAATTTTCCCCTTACACGTACGTTGATAATGTTTTCATATGTATTTCCAGGTAATGCGAATGTATTAACTTGTACTATACCTAAATGGGTATTATCCCCACCCAAAGACGGATGGAAACAGTTTCCTCCCGACATAAACTGGAAGGGTGCGGAACTTGATACCGCCTATATGAAAAAGATGGGTATAGCAATCCCTTAATAAGACAAATGAGAAATAAGATGTTTATGAGAAAGATATTGTTGTCATTACTGCTGTTTTCTCTCTGTGGAAGTATGATCTTCGCACAGGAGCCATTGGAGATTAATAATGTGGAACGTGTGCCATTGGGGAATCTTACATACCAATGGCGAAACATATATGACCGTACCCCTCTACACGGCAAATGTCGGATTATATTAAGCTTCAGCTCATATCTCATAGCCAACTTCAACAAGGACGGTATCCTTGACGGAGCATACGAGGAATATAAGGACAACCGTCTGTTCAAGAAGTTGACCTATGTAAAAGGTAGGGCGAAAGGAAAAGGATACGAGTACTATTATGATGGAAGTCTGTTGAAAGAGTATTCCTATAACGAGCAAGGCAAGCTGGACGGTATAATGGTAGAGTACGGTCATGCAAGAAGAACGGAACGAGATTACAAGAACGGGAAGATTGACGGGCAGGAACGGATATTCGACAGTAACGGAAATCTGATTACCTATGTCTCGTACAGTAACGATATGCGGCATGGTCCTTTCCGCATCTATGAGGAGGGAGGCGATGATATGCCGCCATTCATTAGAGAAGGATATACCTGGGGCTGGAACGGAAAGAAAGGGAAATACAAGGAAACATGGGCACAGAGCGGAAAGCCGAAATGTATAGAGCACTATACGGAGAATGGGGAGAAGACCGGTCTGTGGCAGGAATGGGACTATAACGGGAAACTCATTAGGGAAGAAAACTATGCGGAAATGCCATACTATACAGTGATGTTTGACAGTAACGGCTATCCGATAAAGCGTTATTACTATAAGGAAGACCTGTCTACAAACAGCGTACAGTATTTCTATCCCGGAACGGACAAGGTAATGAAAGATGAATACAACATCGACTTCAGGAACTTCAAGCGTGATTACCGCCAGTTTTATGAGGATGGTATGATACAGGAAGAGGGACACATGAAAGGAGGTGAAGTGGTGTTTTCAAAAGAGTATTACAAGAACAGGCAGCTGAAATGCGTGAAAAAGATACAAAGAATATACGGATATGATATTCTTACAGTTACAGAACTGTATGATGAAGAAGGAAAACCTCTGCCTATTCCATCAGGAACATTCTAATGGAGGGAAAAAAGATTGTGTTTGAATGTTTAAACAGTTATCCCTTCCATCAAAGATAAATCCCAATCCTGATTTGCCAGCCGCATTTATTTCTTTTTTCAGGAGAATTTTCCTTATGGCTTACGCCATGAAAATTCACCTGAAAAAGAATGCGGCGGCAAACGGATTGGAATTAAAGGAAAGATTACAGGGATTAACTGCGACCGACGTGACGCATAGCCGTAAACTAAAGGCGGCTATCCTTATATCTCATATCTGACCTCACGAATACTGTGAAAATGCACCTTCCCCAATAACAAAACATAACCTGCTTATCCAATCCCGAAATAAGACAGGGATTTCAGCTCCCTCCGATCTGCATAGTCCGGTGGCTTCGCTATGACGTCTGATGTAATATAATGCACTTTGATGATAGTCTCTTGTGTTCCACAGCCTTCTATTCTATTTTTGTACCAACCACTTAAACAAATGATTATGGAGATAGTGAACATAGAAGCTGGTGCATTTATGGAAATGAACGACATATTGTTCAAGATAGAAAAACAACTGAAAGGACTGAGCTCTTCCAAATCTGAACTGAATGAATGGTTGGATAATCAGGATGTATGTATTCTTATGAATATATCAGACAGAAAACTGTTGTCTTTAAGACAGAAAGGGCTAATCCCCTTCAGTCGTATAGACAGAAAGATTTATTATAAAAAAGAAGATATTCTAAGCTATATTAGGAATAACCTTAAAACATATACAAATAATGGAAATGGGACAGCAGGTATTGAATAAAGATAGTAATGAGGTCAAGAGATTTATTGAAGTCATGGAAGGTATATCCAAAATGTTGAATGCAAATTCTTTAATCTACAGACCTATATTAGACGGGAACCGCTATATTACAGAACAAGAATTATCAAAGGCTCTCAAAATAACCAAAAGAACACTCATTGAATATAGAATGAATGGCAAATTGCCATATTACAAAATAGGAGGAAAGATCCTGTATAAAGAACAAGACATTATAGATATATTGGAAAGAAACAAAGTTTTGGAATTTGAATGATATTTCTTAAAACATTAGTAATCAAAAGCTAAACTTTATACAAATAACTTGTAACCACTTTAAATAACTATATAAATATTTGGAGGAATAGAACCGAACACTTACCTTTGAAAAGTCAAAGGATGATTAACGAGAATCTATCGAAAATTGGTGAATTTGGCATATGGCTGATTCAGTGGTTCGGGGATTTTTCCAAAGATATTAAAGTGCTGTAATTTAGGATTTTGAATTTATATGTTCGATTTCTGGTGGCACCACTTTTACAAAACGAAAAATCATGAAAACCGCTGAAATACAGTTATTTCAGCGGTTTTTTCTTTATGTACTGCCCGCAAAAATATGCAATTTGGTGCAATAAAAAATTGCTGATTCGGTGGCTTTTTTTGAGTCCCATGAAAAAGCCACCGATATGTACCATACTTCACTTATTCTCAACGATTTGCGTGAATCATTTTCAGGGATGAAATTCTACATTTGCATACCCTACTGAATGACGGATGAAATACAACGTCTGCTACAGGCTTTCTTATCCGATGATAATGATTGTACCTACAGGCGGATAATAGTAAGA
>NZ_QTLN01000042.1:0-15008 GCF_003602735.1 Bacteroides sp. AF39-16AC
ACACATTTATTAGTTTGTAAATGTGTCTACCTATATCAGGATAAGACAGTAAACAAGCAGTAAATACAATACGCTGATTTAAAGGGAAGTATTCAGTATAAGATTATGGCAGTATTTCACCTTCCGCTGTCACCTTTACGTAGATTTCCCTTTCCCCTTGCTCCATCTCTACCAAAAAGTAACTGCCATCGGGAGTCTCAATAAAGTCGGCATCATCAATGACATAACCGGGATGGGCAGCCGTAACGGCGTTCTTCACTACATCCTCCAGATGTCTCTTACTGATATCCCAGATAGTATAGGCCCATGCACCCTCAGCGGTGAACATCACATCCTTGCTGATACTTCCGTGCACGATTTCGACTTCCGTCATACCGTTCTTTTCTTTTTCAATATCCACAATGCGGGCATTGGGATATTTCTCTGCTATAAAATCTTTGATGGCAGCGGAAATATCAGAAGGGAGATAATCTTCGGGAGAACCGCCGTTGTGCGCATCGGCCACTTCCTTCACCAGAATGCCGTCCTCCGAATAATAGAGGTCCATTTCCTGATTACCTTTCTCCACTTCGATGATGTAGACAACAGCCATTTCCTTACGTTCCAGCTTGTCTACATCTTCCACCTTCCATACATTATAATAGGTACTACTCTCGTAAGAGCTTCTCACCGGAGCGGGAAGGTCTGCATAACGGAGGTCGGTTTCGGTCATCTGCCATACACCGTCTTTGGTGAACCAGGCCTCCTTTTCGAAATTGTCCTCATGGAAATCAGCCACATAATATGCACCTTTTGTTTCCCATTCTATACGCTGGGCATTGGGATGCTCCTTGGCCAACGCATTACTCAGTTCCGCGGGCACGGAGATTCCGTCGTTGTCGTCATCATCACAGCTTTGCAAGGCAAAGGCAAACACGCCTAACGCCAATAATAAGAAGTACTTTTCCAGTTTCATAGTCATTTCGTTTTTTTACATTATCAATACCAAGTTTGTTCATTTTGTATGGCAAAGATGAAGCCTAAATCTGGAAAGAATCTGGAAGAATACTCATATTTTGCAGAAAACAGCTATCTTTGTGCCACTAAAAGCGTTCATAACAAAAGAGATACATAATAACACAATGGAAAAGAAATTCAAACGTACCACCGTAACCTCGGCATTGCCGTATGCCAACGGCCCGGTTCATATCGGACACCTGGCAGGCGTTTATGTTCCTGCCGACATTTATGTCCGCTACCTGCGACTGAAAAAGGAAGATGTAATCTTCATCGGCGGCTCCGACGAACACGGAGTGCCCATCACCATCCGCGCCAAGAAGGAAGGCATCACCCCGCAAGACGTGGTGGACCGCTATCATACGCTTATAAAGAAGTCTTTCGAAGAGTTCGGCGTTTCCTTCGACGTGTACAGCCGTACTACTTCAAAGACGCATCACGACACGGCTTCCGACTTCTTCCGCAAGCTGTACGATAAGGGAGAATTCATCGAAAAGACCAGCATGCAGTATTACGACGAAGAAGCCAAGACCTTCCTTGCCGACCGCTACATCACCGGCGAGTGCCCCCACTGCCATGCCGAAGGCGCTTACGGCGACCAATGCGAGAAGTGCGGCACCAGCCTCAGCCCCACGGACCTGATTAATCCGAAGAGTGCCATCAGCGGCAGCCAGCCCGTGATGCGCGAGACGAAGCACTGGTATCTGCCGCTGGACAAGCACGAGGAATGGCTTCGCCAATGGATTCTGGAAGACCATAAGGAGTGGCGTCCCAATGTTTATGGCCAATGCAAGAGCTGGCTCGACATGGGCTTGCAGCCGCGTGCCGTGAGCCGCGACCTGGATTGGGGTATTCCCGTTCCCGTAGAGGGTGCCGAGGGCAAAGTGCTCTATGTATGGTTCGACGCCCCTATCGGCTACATCAGCAACACCAAAGAGTTGCTGCCCGACACATGGGAGAAATGGTGGAAAGACCCCGAAACGCGTCTGGTACACTTCATCGGAAAAGACAATATCGTGTTCCACTGCATCGTGTTCCCCGCCATGCTGAAGGCAGAGGGTAGCTACATCCTGCCGGACAACGTGCCGAGCAACGAGTTCCTGAACCTGGAGGGCGACAAGATTTCCACTTCACGCAACTGGGCGGTATGGCTGCACGAGTATCTCGTTGACTTCCCCGGCAAGCAGGATGTGCTGCGCTACGTGCTGACCGCCAACGCACCGGAGACAAAAGACAACGACTTCACCTGGAAGGACTTCCAGGCACGTAATAACAACGAGCTGGTTGCCGTTTATGGCAACTTCGTGAACCGCGCCCTGCAACTCACCAAGAAGTACTTCGACAGCGTAGTGCCCGCCGCAGGCGAACTGAACGACTACGACCGCGAGACGCTGAAAGAATTTGCCGACGTCAAGGCAGAAGTGGAGAAGTTGCTGGATGTATTCAAATTCCGCGACGCACAGAAGGAAGCGATGAACCTTGCCCGCATCGGAAACAAATACCTTGCCGACACCGAGCCGTGGAAGCTTGCCAAGACGGACATGGAGCGCGTAGCCACCATCCTCCATATCTCCTTGCAGCTGGTTGCCAACCTTGCCATCGCCTTCGAACCGTTCCTGCCCTTCAGCAGCGAGAAGCTTCGCAAGATGCTGAACATGGACAGCTTTGACTGGGCAGAGCTGGGACACACCGACCTGCTGCCTGCCGGACATCAGCTGGGCACCCCCGAACTGCTGTTCGAAAAGATAGAAGACGACGTCATCCAGGCACAAGTAGACAAGCTACTTGCCACCAAGAAGGCAAACGAAGCCGCCACCTACAAGGCAAGCCCCATCAAGCCGACCATCGCCTTCGAAGACTTCGAAAAGCTGGATATCCGCGTAGGTACAGTGCTTGAATGCGAAGCAGTGCCCAAGATGAAGAAGCTGCTGAAGTTCAAGATTGCCGACGGGCTGGAAAACCGCACCATCGTCAGCGGCATTGCCCAGCACTACAAACCGGAAGAACTGGTAGGCAAGCAAGTGCTGTTCATCGCCAACCTCGCTCCACGCCAATTCAAGAACGGGCTGGTAAGTGAGGGAATGATTCTCTCTGCCGAGAATTATGACGGCTCGCTGGCGGTGACTTCACTGCTGAAAGAGGTGAAGCCGGGCAGCGAGGTGAAATAAAACAGTAACAAGGTAACGAGTTAACAAGGCTACAAGGAGGAAGGAAAAGCCTCGTGGCCTTGTTAACTCGTTGCCTTATCAACCAATAAACTATGTCCGATACATCACTCAAAGAAAAAACAGCCAAAGGCCTCTTCTGGGGAGGATTCAGCAACGGCATACAGCAGTTGTTAAATCTGGGATTCGGAATAGTCCTTGCCCGTCTGCTGGATGCTTCGGATTATGGTATGGTAGGGATGCTTACCATCTTCTCCGCCATTGCCGCCGCCTTGCAGGAGGGTGGGTTCATTTCGGCACTGACCAACCGGAAGGAGACTTTGCACAAGGATTACAACGCCGTGTTCTGGTTCAGCCTGATGTGCAGCACTACTATATATATATTACTCTTCTTTGCCGCACCGCTGATTGCCGACTTCTACGATACGCCCGAGCTGATACCGCTGTCCCGTCTCTCCTTCTTGGGATTCGTCATTTCCAGCATGAGCATTGCACCGAGGGCATATCTATTCAAGAACCTCAGAATCAAGGACACTACCGTCATTTCTATTTCAAGTCTGATAGTCTCCGGTATTGTGGGCATCACATTGGCGGCAAACGGATTCGCCTATTGGGGGATTGCATTGCAAAGCATCTCTTTCATCACCGTAATGACGATTCTTAACTTCTACTTCTCGCATTGGAGACCCCGCTTCCGGTTCGACTTCACACCCATTAAGGAGATGATAGGGTTCAGCAGTAAGATAATCATTACGAATATCTTCACCATAATCAATAACAATTTGTTTTCCGTCTTGTTGGGTAAGTTCTATTCGGAACGGGAAGTGGGTAACTTTACGCAGGCAAACAAGTGGAACGGCATGGGACATACCACGATTACGGGCATGATAAACGGCATTGCACAACCCGTCTTTACCCGGGTTGCCGACGACAAGGCACGACAACTTGCCGTATTCAGAAAGCTGCTGCGCTTCACCGCCTTTATCTCTTTCCCCGCCATGCTGGGATTGAGCTTGGTATCGAAAGAACTGATTATAATCACTATCACGGAGAAGTGGCTGCCCAGTGCCGATATCTTGCAACTGTTATGTATTTGGGGAGCATTTATTCCCGTCATCAATCTGTTCTCCAACCTGCTCATCAGCCGGGGACATTCTTCTATCTATATGTGGAGCACCATCAGCTTGAGCCTGCTGCAAATAGTAGCTGTATGTGCCATATACCCATACGGGTTGGAATGGATGCTGCGTATTTTCGTCATTATCAATATCGGCTGGCTGTTTGTATGGTTCCGTTTTGTCAAGAGGGAGATAGGATTAAGACTGCGCGATATGCTGAAAGACATCTCTCCTTATCTCTCCCTATCCATTGTACTCGTAGTGTCAACTCACTATGCTACTCAGCCCATAGAAAACCTATACTTAAATATGGCAGCCAAAATCATTATGGTAGCTGGGCTTTATGCACTGGTTTTGTGGAAACTACAATCTACCATCTTCCGGGAAAGCATTGAATTCCTCTTAAAGAAAAAAAGAGCATGAGCCGCATAGCCTACATCATATCCGCCTACAAGGATGCCCCACACTTGGCACGCCTGGTTGCCGCACTGGATGACCGGGCAGACTTCTACGTGCACATCGACCTCAATGCCGATATACACCCTTTTGAAGAAGCCTTGGGAGACAAGGTCACTTTCGTGCCCCGCCACCGGATAAGCTGGGGAGGATGGGAACAAGTGGAATATCAGAAAGAATTGCTTGCCGCCGTATTGCACAGCGGTATCCCCTATACCCGCGTAGTATGCCTAAGCGGGCAAGACTATCCGTTATGGAACAACAACGCCATCTACCACTATTTCGAGGAGCATCAAGACACTGAATTCATCGGCGGTTTCAACCTGACACACTGCACCGTGAAACAGCAGTTGCACAAGATAACCCATTACCACCCTTTCCGTGACCTGCCTTGGAAGAGTATATGGTGGAAGAACAAACTCATCGTAGCATCGCGCAAGCTGGTACAGATACTCCCCATCCGGAAAGCCCCTTTTGCACCCTTGGAGGGCAAGCAGGCAGATGTCTATTTCGGTTCCGACTATTGGGCCATCACGTTGCCCTGCGCACGATATGTATATGAAAAGTTGTGCACGGAGGAGAAGCTGGTGAAGTATTTCAGAACCAGCTTTGTACCCAGCGAGCTGTGCATACAGACCATCGTATTCAACTCCCCTTTTGCCTCAAAAGGGCTTCTTTTAGAGGGAGAATACCCCGGACTTACCCGTCTCACCCCCTTGCACTACATAGACTACGGCGTATCCATCCGCGTGATGACACTCGAGGACCTGCCGGTATTGCGACAGTCTGGAAAGATGTTCTGCCGGAAAGTGGTAAGCGGGGAGTCCGACACACTGATAGAAAAACTCAAGTCCGATTTCGCAAAAGAAGATTGAAATGGAAAGTGCTCCTTTCAACTATTATCATTATTTTTGCAGACATCAATCAAAAATGGTATCCATGGTGAAGCAATATACCCCAGAAGAACTGACCCAACTACATCAGGTGCTATACGAAATACTGGAAGAGATTGTGCGCATCTGCGACAAACACAATATTCCCTATTTTGTAATCGGCGGAACAGCAATAGGGGCACTCTATGACAAAGCGATTCTTCCTTGGGATGACGACATAGATATAGGTATGAAACGGGAAGACTACAATAAGTTTCTCCAGATAGCCTCCCAAGAACTGAGAGAACCATACTTTCTTTCATGGATACATACCGACCCTCATAGTCCTTATTACTTTGCCAAAGTCAAGAAAAACAACACCTTGTTTGTCGAAGAGATGTTTAAAGATGTACCTATGCATCAGGGAATCTTTGTCGATATATTCCCTTTTGACCGTATTCCAAACAATAAGCTATTAAGGAAGATACAATATGAAGCCGTCAACTTTCTGAAATGCTGCCTGATGGGAAAAGAGGTATGGCTATGGAAACACTTCGGAAAATGTCAAATATCCAACCCTACCAATCGTGGAGCTGTTGCCTGCCTTCTGAACCGGATAGTTGATATGACACTCTCTAAAAAGACAATCTACCGTTTGATGGTGATAATGCAAAGTTGTTTCAACTCATGGAAAACTTTGTATTACAACAATGTGATTACCACTACCGACCATGTTTTGGAGACGAGTCTCAACCATTTACAACCAATCAAATTCGGTCCACTTTATCTGAAAGCACCTGATGGATTGGAAAACTTTCTACGGTACAACTATCCCACTTTACACCGGTATACAGAAGAAGAGCAGGACAAGATAAACAATCATTATCCGGCAGTTCTTTCTTTCAACATACCAAATGACCATATAGCCACCTCCTAATCCAACAAAATTGCCATGAAACCAGCCCTTGTAGATGTATCTGTACTGATTCTTTTCTTCAACCGCCCCAAACTGCTGGCGCAAGTATTCGAACAAGTGAAGAAAGCACGCCCCGCACGACTGTTTCTCTATCAGGACGGCCCGCGCGGCGAGCGTGACATGCCGGGCATAGAAGCTTGTCGCAAAGTAGTGGCAGACATCGACTGGGAATGCGAAGTACACCACAACTACCAAGAGAAGAACTACGGCTGCGACCCATCGGAATACATGGCACAGAAGTGGGCATTCTCCTTGTCGGACAAATGTATCGTGCTTGAGGATGACGACGTGCCTGCCGTCTCTTTCTTCGGCTTCTGCAAGGAACTGCTCGACAAGTATGAGCACGACACACGCATCAGCATGATTGCCGGATTCAACAACGAGGAGATTACACCGGACATCACTTCCGACTACTTCTTCGCCACCACCTTCTCCATCTGGGGATGGGCGAGCTGGCGGCGGGTGACGGACCAATGGGATGAATTCTACACCTTCCTGGACGACAAGGAGAACATGCGGCAACTGAAGAACCTCATCCACACACGGCGCTACCGCAAAGACTTCATCTACATGTGCCAACGCCACCGCGAACACGAGAAAGCCTATTACGAAACCATCTTCCACGCTTCCATGTTGTTCAATTCGGGTCTGAGCATCGTGCCCACCCGCAACATGATAAACAATCTGGGAGCCACTGCCGACTCCACCCACTTTGCCGGCTCCGTGCACACCATGCCGCGCGGTTACCGCCGCATCTTCACCATGAAACGCCACGAAGTGGAGTTTCCACTGAAGCACCCTCGCCACGTCATCGAGAACACAGCCTACAAGGATAGCGTTTACCGCATCATGGCATGGCGGCATCCCTGGATAAAGATTGCACGGTCGTTCGAGGAACTGGCGTTGAACCTACGGTACGGCAACTTCACCATCATATGGCAAACGCTGCAAAAGCGTATCCGGAAATGGATGAAACAAGACCGGCATCTGTAACAAGAAAAAACATTCAAAAAAGAAGAAACGAACAACAGTCATGAGAGTACTACTTATCAATACATCCGAACGCATCGGCGGCGCAGCCATCGCCGCCAGCCGTCTGATGGAATCACTCAAGAACCACGGCATCAAAGCCAAGCTGCTGGTACGCGACAAGCAGACCGACCAAATCTCCGTTGTGTCACTAGACCATAACTGGCGCATGGTGTGGAAGTTCGTCTGGGAGCGCATCGTCATCTGGAGCACCAACCGCTTCAACAAGAAGAACATCTTTGCCGTAGACATTGCCAACACGGGGACAGACATCACCTCACTGCCCGAATTCCAGCAAGCAGACGTCATCCATCTGCACTGGATAAACCAAGGGATGCTCTCGCTGAAGAACATCGAGAAGATTCTCGCCTCGGGCAAGCCCGTCGTCTGGACCATGCACGACATGTGGCCCTGCACTGGCATCTGTCACCATGCCCGCGAGTGCACCCACTACCAGCAGGAATGCCACAACTGCCCCTTCATCCACGGAGGCAGAGGCAAACGTGACCTTTCCTACCGCATCTTCCACAAAAAGCAGGCATTGTATCGCAACCGTCACATCAACTTCGTCACCTGCAGCCGCTGGCTGGAAGAACGTGCCCGGACAAGCGCCCTCTTCTGTGGACATGCCGTGACGTGCATCCCCAACCCCATCAACACCAACCTCTTCAAGCCCCGAAACCGGCAGGAAGCCCGCAGCCGTTGCCTGCTGCCGCAAGACAAGAAACTCATGCTGTTCGGCTCGGTGAAGATTACGGACAAACGGAAAGGCATTGACTACTTGATAGAATCGTGCCGACTGCTGGCCGACAAGCATCCCGAACTCCGGGAACAGTTGGGTGTCGTCGTCTTCGGCAACCAATCGCAACAACTGGAAAACCTGCTTCCATTCAAAGTCTACCCGCTGAACTTCGTCAGCAACGAACACCAACTGGTGAACATCTACAATGCCGTGGACATCTTCGTGACCCCCTCGCTGGAAGAGAACCTGCCGAACACTATCATGGAAGCCATGGCATGCGGCATTCCCTGCGTCGGATTCAACGTGGGCGGCATCCCCGAGATGATAGACCACCTGCACAACGGCTACGTGGCACAATACAAATCCCCGGAGGACTTTGCCAACGGCATCTACTGGACGCTGACCGAACCCGACTACCCCAGCCTCTCGGAACAAGCCTGCCGGAAAGCCATCTCCCACTATTCGGAGAACGTCGTCGCCAAGAAATACATTGACCTTTACAACAAAGTGACCGGAAGAAATGCATAACCACCCCACCCCGAAATTCAGTATCATCACCGTGACCTACAATGCCGAAGCGGTACTGGAGGACACGATTCAAAGCGTTATCTCGCAAACCTACCACCACGTAGAATACATCCTTGTGGACGGTGCGTCCAAAGACGGCACGCTCTCCATCATCGACCGTTACCGCGACCGCATCACCCGCATCGTGAGCGAACCGGACAAGGGACTGTACGACGCCATGAACAAAGGCATCCGCCTTGCCACCGGCGATTACCTCTGCTTCCTCAATGCCGGCGACAGCTTCCACGAGGACGACACCTTGCAGCAGATGGTGCGTTCCATCTCCGGCAACGAACTACCCGACGTGCTGTACGGCGAAACGGAACTGGTGGACAAGGAAGGTCACTTCATCCGCATGCGCCGCCTCGCCGCCCCGGAAGTGCTTACCTGGCGAAGCTTCAAGCAGGGCATGCTGGTCTGCCATCAGGCCTTCTTTGCCAAAGCTTCCCTTGTAGAACCCTACGACCTGCAATACCGCTTCTCCGCCGACTTCGACTGGTGCATCCGGGTGATGAAGAAGGCACGGACCTTGCACAATACCCATCTCACCCTCATCGACTATCTGGAAGAGGGAATGACCACCCAGAACCGGCAAGCATCCCTGCGCGAACGCTTCCGCATCATGGCGCGGCATTACGGACTGATGAGTACCGTAGCCCATCATGCCTGGTTCGTATTACGGGCCGTGATAAAGAAATAGCACAAGTTTCGAGGGCAAATATACTTTATTCCCGCAAGACCTATACCTTGTGGGAATCTCCCCTATACCCAGCTCTCTACAGTATAGGAGTGAGTACCCAAAACATCCCCATGTTTTCACCTAAAACATCCGGATGTAATGGGGCAAAACATCCCCATGTTTTGGGGTAAAACATCCGGGTGTTTTGGAGAAAGACATCCGGATGTTCTGCATATTAAGTCCTATACCGTGAGGGGCTAAGTCCTAAGAAGTAGGAGATTAAGTCCTAAAGCAAAGGAGGCTGGGTAGCTGCAAGCAGCGCCTTCAACTCTTTTACCCCTTCCGAAGCTCCCTTTTGAATGACATGTATCGGACGCATGACGTGCGTGTCCACCGGCTTGGGGTCTATCAGATACACTTCGGCGGCACGGGGCACGTAGTTCAGCAGTCCCGCAGCGGGATAAACGTTCAGGCTGGTGCCGATGATGACGAAGATGTCCGCCTTCTCCACATACCGGATGGCAGTTTCAATCTCCGGCACCGACTCGCCAAACCACACGATGAACGGGCGGAGCTGCGTACCGTCGCCCGCCTTGTCGCCCAACTTTACTTCATATTCCTCCGGCGCCAGTTCCTTGACGAAATGCGGATTATAAGGGTCGCGGCTGGAACAAACCTTCGTCAGTTCCCCATGCAAGTGTATCACGTGCGTACTGCCGGCACGCTCGTGCAGATTATCTACGTTCTGGGTGACGACCGTTACATTGAAATCCCTCTCCAAGTCGGCAACGCCCAGATGCCCGGCATTCGGCACCACATCGAGCAACTGCTTGCGACGTTCGTTATAGAAATTAATGACCAGTTCCGGATTACGTGCATACCCCTCGGGAGTCGCCACCTGCTCCACCGGATATTTGTCCCACAGTCCGCCCGCATCACGGAATGTGCTGATGCCGCTCTCGGCGCTCATACCGGCACCCGACAATATGACCAAGTTCTTCATTTTCTGCTCCTTTCCTTTATTAAAGTAAGACAAATATAAGAAGAATGTTCAAGTTGTGATATAAATAAGAAAAATTAAATACTTAAAAGCCTTATCATTCAAATAAAAGACGTACTTTTGCCACTCATAAATTTGCAATAGACTGGAAAAGAAACCAATCCGGTCGTCAACAAAAGAATCTTATGGACAAATTCAGTTATGCTATCGGCCTTGGAATAGGTCAGAATCTTTTAAGCATGGGTGCCAAAGGCATTGCAGTAGATGACTTTGCACAAGCAATCAAAGACGTTTTGGAGGGCAACCAGACGGCAATCAGCCACACAGAAGCCCGTGACATCGTCAACAAGTACTTCGCCGAACTGGAGGAGAAGATGAACGCAGCAAACATAGAAGCCGGCAAAAAGTTCCTGGAAGAGAACAAAAAACGCGAGGGAGTTGTTACGCTGCCCAGCGGACTTCAATACGAAGTTATCACGGAAGGAAACGTGGGCCGCTATGCCAAAGCCACCGACCAGGTGCAATGCCACTACGAAGGCACACTGATTGACGGAACGCTGTTCGACAGCTCCATCAAGCGCGGCCAGCCTGCCACGTTCGGTGTAAACCAAGTGATACCCGGTTGGGTGGAAGCCCTTCAGCTTATGCCCGAAGGTGCCAAGTGGAAACTCTACATCCCCAGCGACCTGGCATACGGAGCGCAGGGTGCCGGCGAGATGATTCCTCCCCACAGCACGCTCGTATTCGAAGTCGAATTACAGAAAATTTTATCTAAATAAACAACAAGTAAAAGCAAAATGAAAAAAGTAACATTTCTCATGGCTCTTGCAGTAGCTGCCGGTATGGCATCTTGTACTGCTCAAAGTCCGAAAGCTGATTTGAAGACGGACATCGATTCATTGTCTTACGCCATCGGTATGGCGCGTACAGAAGGTTTGGACCAGTATCTTGCACAACAAGGCATTGACTCAACCCAGATGTCAGAATTCCTGAAAGGTTTCAACGAAGGCGCAGCCAAAATCGATAAGAAAGACGTGGCTTACATGGCCGGTCTGCAAGTAGGTCAGATGGTCAGCAAGCAATGGGTGGAAGGCTTCAACCAACAAATCTTCGGCAACGACTCTACACAGAGCATCAGCCGCGAAAATCTGCTGGCAGGTTTCGTAGCAGGTGTCATCGGCAAGGGTGGTGCTATGGATATGATGAAAGCTCAAGAGTACATGCGTACTCAGATGGATGCCATCAAAGAAAAAGCAACCGCAGAAAAGTATGCTGACAACAAAGCTGCCGGTGAAAAGTTCCTGGCTGAGAACAAGGCTAAAGAAGGTGTAGTAACTACCCCGAGCGGTCTGCAATACAAAATCATCACCAAGGGTAACGGTGCCGTTCCTGCCGACAGCAGCAAGGTGAAAGTAAACTACAAAGGTACGCTGATTGACGGAACAGAATTCGATAGCTCTTACAAGCGCAACGAACCTGCTACTTTCCGTGCCAACCAGGTAATCAAAGGCTGGACAGAGGCCCTCACCATGATGCCCGTCGGCTCTAAGTGGGAACTCTATATCCCCTACGACCTGGCATACGGTTCAAGAGAAACCGGTAGCCAAATCAAGCCGTTCTCTACTTTGATATTCGAAGTGGAACTGCTGGGTATCGAGAAGTAATGTAACAATCCGAAGGGAGGGGCAAAACCCTCTTGATACTTCTTTTAGGCGCGGATTACGCGGAATACGCGGATTTGGTAAACTAAATCCGTGAAATCCGCGTAATCCGCGCCTTATCGTTACCCCTCACTTTTATTCATTTTTCCGTCCCTTTTTATAGATAAATTAAAATAAAGTCCTATATTTGCTTACTATTTGATAACAACAAGAACTTTACTTATTTACTATTATGGAAAAAATAGACAATCTTGACCGGCAGATTCTGGAAATCATTTCCCAAAATGCCCGTATCCCTTTCAAGGACGTAGCTGCTGAATGTGGCGTGTCACGTGCTGCCATCCATCAACGTGTACAGCGCCTGATTGACCTTGGCGTTATTGTTGGCTCAGGCTATCATGTAAATCCCAAGTCCCTTGGATACAGAACCTGCACTTACGTAGGAATCAAGCTGGAAAAGGGCTCCATGTATAAGACGGTAGTTGCTGAGCTGGGCAAGATTCCCGAAATCGTAGAATGCCACTTCACCACTGGTCCGTACACCATGCTGACCAAGGTATATGCCCGCGACAACGAGCATCTGATGGATTTGCTGAACAACAAGATGCAGGAGATTCCTGGCGTAACCGCTACCGAGACCTTGATTTCCCTGGAACAGAGCATCAAGAAGGAGATTCCTATTTGCCCCGAGAAATAACGAACAACAATGGATTTCTTGAACGAATATCATCTGTCGGGCCTTGTCATAGGTATCTGCACATTCCTCATCATCGGCTTGTTTCACCCCATAGTTGTGAAAGCCGAATATTATTGGGGCACCAAGTGCTGGTGGATTTTCCTTTTACTCGGCATCGGCGGCATCATTGCCTCCCTTTATACGGAGAACATCATGATAGCCTCCCTTTTGGGCGTCTTTGCATTTTCCTCGTTCTGGACCATCAAGGAGATATTCGAGCAGGAAGAACGAGTGAAAAAAGGCTGGTTTCCCAAGAATCCAAAACGAACTTATAAGTTCTAAGGACAAAGGTTATAAGGAATTTTATCCAAAAGTCTTGCATATTTCAATAGAAAATGCTACTTTTGTCCTCGCTATCCAAGCAAGGATGCATCGGACTTGTAGCTCAGTTGGTTAGAGCAACAGACTCATAATCTGGAGGTCCCTGGTTCAAGCCCAGGCTGGTCCACGAAGAAAACAAGCGTTAATTGCAAGAAATCAAGCAGTTAACGCTTTTCTTTTTGTCCTTCACTATGAGTTGGGATAGGCTCAAATCAATAGAATTACATATCTTTTGCAGCATTTGTTTACCGCTTGTTTACCGATAAACAAAAGGATTAATATGCTGACAATCAACGCAGAAATCAAGAAAGACGGACTACGGTCTAATGGTACTTACAACGTAAAGCTAAGATTCACACTCGACAGAAAAATGAGACGGCTGGCAACAAGTCTATTCGTCACAAGTAAAGACCTAACTAAAGAACTGAAAATCAAGCAAAATTCACCTATTAAAAAAGAGGTAGATTTTCTTATTCGCAGTTATCAAGAGAAATGTACCAAACTGCAAGTTGAATTAAACCACTACACCATTGATGAAGTAATGGACTACTTGAATGGTGAACATCAGAAGCAACAAACCATTGACTTTATAAAGTTCAGTCGTGAGTGGATAGCCTCAACAACTATCAAAGGCGCACCTAACTACACCACTGCCATAAATGCTTTAGTCCGTTTCATAGGTAAAGAGGAATTAGATGTAAATCTGATTACAACCATTTTTTTAGAGAACTTCAAAGCGTTTCTGAATAAAGAGCGTGAAGTACGAATGAAGAAACTGATTCAGCAGGGTAAGCGTGTGCCCTCTAATCGGTCTTTATCTCTTTATTTGGTAAGCATAAAGAAACTATTTAAAGAAGCGCAAAAGAAGTATAACAAGAGAGAGAATAATCTCATACTGATACCTAACAACCCATTTATAGACTTTGAGATACCCAAGCAGGAAGCAACAAGAAAGAGAGCTATTCCGGCAGATATTATAAAGAAGGTATGGAAGCTACCCTATAAAGATATGAAGAAAGGCTACAAGTCCACTTGCCGCTATAATTTGGCAAAAGATTGCTTTATTCTATCATTCTGTCTGATGGGCATTAATTCAGCCGATTTATATAATGCTACAGAAATGGCGAACAATACCATTACTTATAATCGTACCAAGACGAAAGACCGTAGATTGGATAATGCTCAAATGAAAGTGGATATACCTAAAATCGCATTACCACTTATAGAGAAGTACAGAGATAAAAGTGGTAAACGCTTATTTAATTTTTACCAATACTATGCAGACGAAAAAGGTTTCAATAAGGCTATCAACTACGGCTTAAAAGAAATTGGTACAATATTAGGAGTAGATGATTTGGAATACTACGCAGCCCGCCATAGTTGGGCTACCATTGCGCTTAATAAAGTTGGCATTGATAAATATATAGTCCACGCAGCACTGAACCATATAGATGATTCTATGAAAGTGACAGATATTTATATTGAACGGGACTTCGTAAATGAGAACAAGGCTAATGCAAAAGTTGTGAAATATGTATTTGGTAAATGAATATCGTTTGCCATTATGCAGAACCTACTATAACAAAAAGAAGTCTGTAATCCGGCAAAGATTGCAGACTTTTCTTTTATTTTGCAGTATCACTAGTGTCCACTAAAAATTTTTTGGTCACTAGTCGGTTAAAAATTAAAT
>NZ_QTLN01000043.1:0-13057 GCF_003602735.1 Bacteroides sp. AF39-16AC
CCACCATCATCTCGAAAGTCTTTTTCTCGATAGATACTATTTCCATATTCATGCAATTATCGGTTTGCCCGCAAAGGTAACGATACACTCCCGGACACGTGCCGTTTTCCACTGAAAGGCTGCCTGTTGCGCCGTTTGACCGGGTTACGGAGCCATCTTCCGTAAAAATCTTACGTGAGTCACGTAGTGAGTTGTTAAAGCCCCTTTTGTTTATTGCCGAATTTTGCCGCAGATACAAAAAGAAAGGACTGAATATGAAAGTGATAACAATGGAAAGTTCCGTCTTCCGGTCATTGACGGAACAGATAGCGGAGATTGCGGCACACGTCCGTGCCGTCTCCGGTGACAAGAGAGCGGCATCGCCCGACAGGTTGCTCACCACACGCGAGGCGGCGCACCTGCTTAACGTGAGTACCCGCACCCTCCAGCGTATGCGCAGCGAGCAACGCATCGGCTATGTCGTGCTTCGCGGCAAATGCCGCTACCGGCAGTCGGAAATCGACCGCCTGCTTGATGAGAGTACCGTCAACGAGGACGCGGCGACACCGCAGGAACTGAAACGCAACCACACGTTGCGCACGGGCGGCAACCCCAAAGGAAGGAGGACATAGGTCATGGAACTGCTCACACGAAACAACTTCGAAGGCTGGATGCAGAAGTTGATGGAACGGCTCGACCGTCAGGACGAACTGCTGCTGGCGATGAAGGCTGAGGGGAAACAGCCTACTATCACGGAAAGCATCCGCCTTTTCGACAATCAGGACTTGTGCATGCTGCTTCAGATAAGCAAGCGCACCCTGCAACGCTACCGCAGTGTCGGCGCATTGCCCTACAAGACACTGGGCAAGAAAACCTATTACAGCGAGGAGGACGTGCTGACATTCCTTTCCAACCATATCAAGGACTTCAAAAAGGAAGATATAGCCTTCTACAAGGCTCGTATCCATAATTTCTTTCATAAATAACCCATTAAAACATTTTTCAGATGGCAAAGAAAAAAGACGAAAAGGACGTGCTGGTGGTCCGTGACGAGAAGACGGGCGAGATCAGCGTGGTTGCCGGGCTGAACGCGGACGGCACACCCAAGCGCACCCCCGCGAAAGCGGAAAACGCGCAGAGTTTCCTGCAATTCGACCGACACGGCGACGTGCTGGACAACTTCTTCAAGAACTTCTTCCGGCAGTGCAAGGAACCCAGCCGCTTCGGTTTTTACCGCATCGCGGCAGACCAAGCCGAAAATCTCTTGGAGGTGATGAAGCAACTGCTGAAAGACCCCGAAGCGAACAAGGAGCTGCTTGCCCCTCACAAGGTGGACACCTCCGACTACGAGAAAAAGGTGCAGGAAGAACTGGCAACCGAAAAACAAGAACCTCAAAAACAGGAAAACATGGAGCAACAAAAAGAACAACAGGAAGATCCCGAACAGACGCAGGGCAAACGGGGCTACCAGCCCATCGACGAGAGCAAAATCAACTGGCAGGAGCTGGAGGACAGATGGGGCGTGAAGCGTGACGACCTTGAAAAGTCCGGCGACCTTACGAAGATGCTCCACTACGGCAAGTCCGACTTGGTGAAGGTCAAGCCCACCTTCGGCGGCGAAGCATTCGAGCTGGACGCCCGCCTTTCCTTCAAGAAGGACGGCGAGGGAAACATCAGCCTCGTGCCGCACTTCATCCGCAAGGAGCAGAAACTGGATGAATACAAGGAACACAAATTCTCCGACGACGACCGGAAGAACCTGCGCGAGACGGGCAACCTCGGCAGGGTCGTGGACATCGTGGAGAAGGAAACGGGCGAGATTATCCCCTCCTACATCAGCATCGACCGCAAGACGAATGAGATCACGGACATTCCGGCGAGCAAGGTACGCATCCCGGAGCGCATCGGCAAGACGGAAATCACCAAGCAGGAGCAGGATATGCTCCGCGCCGGACTGCCCGTGCGCGACAAGCTCATCGAGCGCAACGACGGCAGGAAGTTCGTCACCACTCTGCAAGTGAACGTGGAGCAGCGCGGCGTGGAGTTCGTGCCGGGAACCGGAAGGTCGCCCCGTACCGTACAGACGCAGGAAACCAAAGGCGACACGTCGAAAAGTCAGGCGCAAGGCGGGGAAAATGCCACACAGACCAAGAAGGAGCAACGCCGCAACACGTGGACGAACGAGGACGGCAGCATCCGCCCCATCAGCAAATGGAGCGACGTGAACTTCACCGAACAGCAGAAAGCCGACTATGTGGCGGGCAAAGCCGTGAAACTGGAGAACGTGACCGACAAGCAGGGCTTCCATGCCACGATGTATATCAAGTTCAACCCGGAGAAGGGTCGCCCGTACCGCTACGAAACAAATCCCGACATCGGGCAGCAGGTCGCCCCGTCCAACGAGAGCCGCACGCAGGTGGCGGTGAACAACGAGGGCAAGACCAACGAGGCGACAAAGAACCTGAAAGAGCCTTTGCAGAAAGGTCAGACCACTCCGAAGGACGCCCGCCAGCAACAGCAGCAGGACAAGCCGCAGAAGAAAACGGGCAAGGGCATGAAAGTATAGACCGATGTCCGCCACTGAATCCAAAATAAAATCCAAAGTATCAACAAAAAAGAAGAAGACATGAAGACAATCATTGCAGAAAAGCCCTCCGTGGCACGTGAAATCGCCCGCATCGTGGGCGCGACAAAGAGAGAGGAAGGATATTTCGAGGGAGGCGGCTATGCCGTGACATGGGCATTCGGACACCTTGTCCAGCTCGCCATGCCCGATGGCTACGGCGTGCGCGGTTTCGTCCGTGACAACCTCCCGATTATCCCCGACACCTTCACGCTCGTCCCCCGTCAGGTCAGGACGGAGAAAGGCTACAAGCCCGATAGCGGCGTGGTGTCGCAGATAAAAACAATCAAAAGGCTGTTCGGCACCAGCGACCAAATCATCGTGGCAACCGATGCCGGACGCGAGGGTGAACTTATCTTCCGCTACCTCTACCACTACACGGGCAGTACCACTCCTTTCGTGCGCCTGTGGATAAGCTCGCTCACCGACAAGGCTATCCGCGAGGGATTGCGCAACCTCGAAGACGGCGGCAAGTATGACAACCTATACCTCGCCGCCAAAGCGCGAAGCGAATCCGACTGGCTCGTGGGCATCAACGGCACGCAGGCTCTCTCCATCGCCGCCGGACACGGCACATACTCCGTGGGGCGGGTGCAGACACCAACGTTGGCTATGGTATGTGAACGCTACTGGGAGAACCGCCGCTTCACGCCCGAAGCCTTCTGGCAACTCCATATCGCAACGGACGGTTGCGACGGCAAGGTCGTGAAATTCTCATCCTCTGAAAAATGGAAGTCGAAAGAACCGGCAACGGAGCTATATAATAAGGTAAAGGCGGCAGGCTTCGCAACGGTAACGAAAGCCGAGCGCAAGGAGAAAACGGAGGATACCCCGTTGCTGTACGACCTGACCACGCTTCAGAAAGAAGCCAACGCCAAGCACGGCTTCACGGCGGAGCAGACGCTTGAAATCGCGCAGAAGCTCTACGAGAAGAAGCTGATAACCTATCCGAGAACGGGTAGCCGCTACATCCCCGAAGACGTGTTTGCCGAAATTCCCAAACTGCTCGCTTTCATCGGCACACAGCACGAATGGAAAGACAAGGTGCGGGCAAAAGCCATCCCGACACGCCGCAGCGTAGACGGCGGCAAGGTGACAGACCACCATGCCCTACTCGTCACGGGTGAGAAACCGCTCTTCCTCTCCAAAGAGGACAATACCATCTATCAGATGATTGCCGGGCGCATGGTCGAGGCATTCTCTGAAAAATGCGTCAAGGACGTGACCGCTGTCATGGCGGAATGTGCCGGAGTGGAGTTTACCGTGAAAGGCAGCGTCATCAGGCAAGCCGGATGGCGTGCTGTCTATGGCGAGGAAAACAAGGAGGAAACCACCATTCCCGGCTGGCAGGAAGGCGACACGCTGACACTGAAAGCCTCTTCCATCACAGAAGGGAAGACCAAGCCCAAGCCGCTACATACCGAAGCCACCCTGCTGTCCGCAATGGAAACGGCGGGCAAGGAAATCGAGGATGACGCACTGCGGCAGGCGATGAAGGACTGCGGCATCGGTACTCCCGCCACACGCGCCTCCATCATCGAAACGCTCTTCAAGCGCGGTTACATGGAACGCTGCAAGAAATTGCTTGTCCCCACCGAAAAGGGGCTTGCACTCAATTCCGTGGTGAAGACGATGCGCATCGCCGATGTCGCCATGACAGGCGAATGGGAGAAGGAACTGGCACGCATCGAGCGTGGGGAGCTGTCCGCCGATACCTTCCGCAAAAAGATAGAGGCGTACACGCGGGAGATTACCTCCGAACTGCTCTCATGCGACAAACTCTTCGGCAGCCGCGATTCCGGTTGCGCGTGTCCCAAGTGCGGCACGGGCAGGATGCGGTTCTACGGCAAGGTGGTACGCTGCGACAACACGGAGTGCGGACTGCCCGTGTTCCGGCTGAAAGCGGGACGCACCCTGTCCGACGATGAAATCAAAGACCTGCTCACCGAAGGGCATACCCAGCTGCTCAAAGGCTTCAAGAGCAAACAGGGCAAGAGCTTCGATGCCGTCGTCGCCTTTGACGGGGAATATAACACGACGTTCGTGTTCCCGGAGGCTAAAAAGGGCAAGAAATTTTCAGGACGGAAGAAATAGTATTAACTTTGCCACTTGTTCAGAGTAATGAATTGTTCTTCGATACCGGATTACACTCATACTTTGGATTTAGTGGCGGCACTCGGAGGGATACCGAGTGCCTTTTTCTTCCTTTTTTCCAACCGATTATCCCGTTAAATATCAATCCACTAAACTCCAAAGTAATGAACAACAAGAAGAACAACGAAGGGCAGTCCGACTTTTCCTATTACGGTCTGTACCTGATGGACTACCTCCGCACGAACAAGTTTGAACAGGCTACCGACACCGCTTTCATACGGGAACGCGCCGATCGTGCCGCCGAAACGTATGAAAAGGCGCGGATTGAAGGCTATCCCACCGACGGTGCGCAGGAACTGGCGATGGAAACACTGCTGCGCGGGTTGCACTATTCCCGGTACGCCATGCTCCACGAAGTCGTGGAGAACGAGTTTGCCAACGAAGTGCCGGAAGAGAAACAAGAAGCCTTTATCCATAAACTCCTGCCGCTTGTCGGCAACGTGTTCTCCGTCTATGACCTTTCGGACGACAACTTCGCCCTGTCTTCCGATTACGACCTGCTCTATACGGAGCTGACGGGGGCAACCGTCCTTTACATCGGGGAATATGGCGTTTAACCGCAAACAGAAACTACGGGACAACATCGAGGCGATACGGACGGCATTCATCCTTGACAGGGAACAGAGAGCGGCGACAACCGAAGAGCGTGCCATACTTCAAAGGTACTGCGGTTTCGGCGGTCTGAAATGTATCCTCAACCCTGCAAAGGAACTGACGGATGCCGTCCGGTGGGCGAAATCCGACCTCGAACTGTTCGCCCCGACGGTGGAGTTGCACAGGCTCATCCGTGAGAACAGCAAGGACGAAACGGAATACAAGCGGTTTGTGGATTCGCTGAAAGCATCCGTGCTGACCGCTTTCTACACCCCAAAAGAGATAACTGACACCCTCGCGGACATGCTGGCGGATTACAGCGTCCGCCCCGCCCGTATGCTCGAACCGTCGGCAGGTGTAGGCGTGTTCGTGGATTCCGTGCTGCGGCACAGCCCCGATGCGGATGTGATGGCTTTCGAGAAGGATCTGCTCACGGGGACAATCCTGCGGCATCTATATCCAGACCATAAAATGCGCACCTGCGGTTTTGAGAAAATTGAAAAGCCTTTCAACAATTATTTCGACTTGGCGGTATCTAACATCCCGTTCGGTGACATCGCCGTGTTCGACGCGGAGTTTCAGCGTAGCGATTCCTTCGGCAGACGCTCCGCCCAGAACGCCATACACAACTATTTTTTCCTCAAAGGGCTTGATACCGTGCGTGACGGCGGTATCGTGGCGTTTATCACCTCGCAGGGGGTATTGAACAGCACCAAGACCTCCGTGCGTAACGAACTTTTCCGGCAGGCTAATCTGGTATCCGCGGTACGCCTGCCCAACAACCTGTTCACGGACAACGCGGGCACGGAGGTGGGCAGCGACCTGATTGTCCTGCAAAAGCACCTGAACAAGAAGGAAATGTCGCAGGACGAACGGCTGATGACCGTGATACAGACGGATACGAAAACCGACCTGACGGACAACGCCTATTTCATCCACCACCCGGAACGCATCGTGCATACGACGGCGAAACTTGACACCGACCCCTACGGGAAACCCGCTATGGTCTATCTGCACGAGGGCAAGACCGCAGGCATATCCGGGGACTTGCGCCGTATGCTTGACGAGGATTTCCATTACAGGCTCGCCATGCGTCTGTATTCGGGAACAATCCGGCAGTCGGGAACGGAAGAAAAAGTTACCGGTTTTGCGGTATGAAACGTTTGGGAGAGCGGGCTGTGTTCCTATCAACCGACACCGAAAGTTGATGCGTGGCAGTATGCTCGAATAACCACTTCACCCCAAATGTTTTATGACCGCATGTTATGCACAGGCATTTTTTTTATTATCTTTGCACAAATTTAATAATTAATACTTATGTATTCTGTTTCATTTGCATTCTACTTCAGACCTTGGGCTACTATCGACTGGTGTATGTGGGGTTTTAGCGTTGATTTTTGCAGGGTGGATAATCCCACATACACTTGTGTTAGCCGTTCGGTTTTTCTTAATTCAAAATTAAACTTCAACTTCAACTTCAAAATATCAAATTTATGAAAGTACCAAATTTAAAAGGTCTCGGAAAAAATCAGCAACAAACTATCAAATTTTTGAAAGAGGGTTGTGTTTTGGTTCACGTACAATATTACAGCGACCACACTCAAATTTTTTCTATCGAAGACAAATTTGACGTATTCAAAGAGATTTCTTTAATAGAGTTCAATTCTCTTGTCGAAAGGAATATCATCTATTCTTTTTCGAGTATAGAAAGAACAGTAAATGTAACTAATACGGTTTACAAGTTAAACCCAGCCGTTTTTGTAAACTGACGGCTAACTAAGTGATAGACAGTCCATCCATTAATATTATCGAATGGTGTGTTGTTATCTTTTATAGCAATACAGTCATAGGTTATTTATCTATGTTATAAAGATTTGTATCAAAACTTTATTTCTGTGGATTGAATACTGTCTTATCACTTCCTTGTGATTTGAACCCAAGTATTCATTTTCAAGAAATAAGTAATGATAAAAAATAAACTGCCCGTTAGATTCACGGGGCAACATTTTACTATTGATAAAGTGCTGATTGCTGATGCAATTAAAATTGCTAAAATAAATGAAACCGATACTGTTCTCGACATTGGGGCAGGAAAAGGCTTTATAACTGTTCATTTAGTTCGTCAATGTAAAAACCTGATTGCAATAGAAAATGATAAATCTCTATTGTGCATTTTAAAAAATAAGTTTGCCAACAATTACAATGTCAAGATTATTGATTGTGATTTTAGGGGTTACACTATACCAAAAAGAAATTTTAAAGTTGTGTCTAACATACCTTTCAGAATAACTTCTGATATTTTAAAATCCTTGATGTTTGATTGTGTTGAGCATTTTATGGGTGGTTCGTTGATAATGCAACTTGAACCTGCCGAAAAGTTATTTTCAGAAAAAGTATTCAACCCATATATTGTATTTTATCATACTTTTTTTGATTTAAAACTTATGTATGAAATATCTCAAGAAAGTTTTTTGCCACCACCAAAAGTCAAGTCAGCACTTTTAAGGATTGAAAGAAGAAAAATGCATATAGGTTATGAATTGAAAGGAAAATATCTGAAATTTATCACTTGCTTGTTACATAAACCCGATTTGCCAGTCAGAACAGTCTTGAAGACACTATTCAGAAAAAATCAAGTCAGAGGAATTAGTGAAAAGTACGGAATAAATCTTAATTGTCAAATTGTAAGTCTGTCTGCAAATCAGTGGAAATGTTGTTTTATGGAAATGTTGGATAAAGTTCCAGAAAAGTATCATCCCACATAATTGTTTGTTGACCCGGGGCGGTTGCATGCTTGTGCATAACGTTCAAAAGGAGGTAGAGCGTCCTGCTATAAAATTGGAAACGGTATCTTCGGCGCAGACGGTGGAAACTCCGACAGAAAAACCGCAACCCGTTGAGGAAAAACCGGAGATAGAGCCACGTCCGAAATATTCTGACGGTGTGCAGCTATCCTTGCTCGACCTCTGGGGGATGACGGAAGAAGTCAGTCAACAACCGAAAACCGCCAAAAAGAAAAAGGCGGCGAAAAAGGAAAGCCCGACAAGGCGCATTCCGTCCAAGCCGCAGACCACACAGAATGTTACGGAAAACAAGGAGGCGAAAACGGACAATGCCGCCAAGCCTGCCGACCCTGACGACATCTATGCCACGTTGGACTGGGATACCAATCCTCCCATCAACGGCTTCTATGAAATGATGATGGGTTTGACGCCGGAACGCAGGAAGGAACTTCGGGAGCTGGCAAGACAGCATAACGAGAAACAAGTGGCGGCGGAAAAGACGGAAGTGAAAGCTGTGCCGGAAACTTCCCGAGAGCAACCACGACAGGAGGAAACACAGCCGAAAGTTGCCGCCACGCCTGCTGCTACCGATGCTCAAGTGGAAGCGGTGGCGACTTCACTTTTCCCCGACATCGAAGCGGAAAAGCCGAAGGAGGAAGTCGTGGACCTTTCTCCGCGTGCCTACCACCGCACGCCGGAGATGCACCTGCGCGAAGGCTCGCTGGTGGCTGACAGGGCGCGCCGCAACATCGGCTATCTGAAGGACATCACGCCTTACGGGGCCACATTCCAGCCGCTCGACCTGAAAGGCTACCAGAAGGAGAAGGCGTTACAGTATGTTTTACTCCGTGACGCCTACGAGCGGCTGTACCGCTATGAATCGAACCTACACGAAGCAAATGTCCAGTGGCGTGAGCATCTGAACACCTGTTACGATGAGTTCGTCATGCGTTACGGCAACCTCAACGCCAAGCAGAACGTGAAGCTGGTGATGATGGACGCGGGAGGGCGTGACATCCTTTCGCTGGAACGGGCGGAGAACGGGAAGTTTGTCAAGGCGGACATCTTCGATCGTCCTGTTTCCTTCTCCGTGGAGAGCCATGCCAACGTAGGCTCTCCCGAAGAAGCCTTGTCCGCGTCGCTCAACAAATATGGCACGGTCAATCTCGACTATATGCGGGAGATAACCGACAGCACGGCGGAGGAGTTGCTCACAGCCCTGCAAGAACGTATCTATTACAATCCGCTCGTAACCGGTTACGAGATTAAGGACCGCTTTATTGCCGGAAACGTGATAGAGAAGGCGGAACGCATAGAGGCTTGGATGGGCGAAAACCCCGAAAGTGAACGTATGCCGGAGGTGAAGCAGGCGTTGGAGGCTCTGAAAGAAGCCGAACCGCCGCGCATCGCCTTCGAGGATCTGGACTTCAATTTCGGGGAACGCTGGATTCCGACGGGTGTCTATGCCGCCTACATGAGCCGGCTGTTTGACACAGAGGTGAAAATCGCCTACTCCGCCAGCATGGACGAGTTTTCGGTGGCGTGCGGCTACCGCACCATGAAAATCACGGACGAGTTTCTGGTGAAGGGGTATTACCGGAACTATGACGGTATGCACCTTCTGAAACACGCCCTGCACAACACCTGCCCCGACATGATGAAGTCCATCGGCAAGGACGAGCATGGCAACGACATCAAGGTGCGCGACAGCGAGGGAATACAGCTCGCCAACGCCAAGATTGACGAGATACGAAACGGATTCTCCGAATGGCTCGAAGAGCAGTCGCCACAGTTCAAGGAGCGGCTGACGACGATGTATAACCGCAAGTTCAACTGTTTCGTGCGCCCGAAGTATGACGGCTCGCACCAGACTTTCCCCGACCTCAATCTGAAAGGCTTGGCAAGCCGGGGCATCAGGAGCGTCTATCCCTCGCAGATGGATTGTGTCTGGATGCTGAAACAGAACGGCGGCGGAATTTGTGACCATGAGGTGGGAACCGGCAAGACGCTGATTATGTGTATCGCCGCACATGAAATGAAGCGTCTGAATCTGGCGCACAAGCCGATGATTATCGGGCTGAAAGCCAATGTCGCGGAGATTGCCGCCACCTATCAGGCGGCATATCCCAACGCACGTATTCTGTACGCTTCGGAAAAGGACTTTTCGACCGCCAACCGCGTGCGTTTCTTCAACAATATCAAGAACAACGACTACGATTGTGTCATCATGTCGCACGACCAGTTCGGCAAGATACCGCAGTCGCCGGAGTTGCAGCAGCGCATCCTGCAAGCGGAGCTTGACACGGTGGAGGAAAACCTCGAAGTGCTGCGCCAGCAGGGAAAGAACGTGTCGCGGGCGATGCTGAAAGGATTGGAGAAGCGCAAGCACAACCTTGAAGCGAAGCTGGAGAAGGTGGAACACGCCATAAAGTCACGCACGGACGACGTGGTGGATTTCAAGCAGATGGGCATCGACCACATCTTCATAGATGAGAGCCACCAGTTCAAAAATCTGACTTTCAATACACGACACGACCGTGTGGCGGGGCTGGGAAACAGCGAGGGAAGCCAGAAGGCGTTGAACATGCTCTTTGCCATACGCACCATACAGGAGCGCACGGGCAAAGATTTGGGAGCTACGTTCCTCTCCGGCACGACCATCAGCAACTCGCTGACTGAATTGTATCTGCTGTTCAAGTACCTGCGCCCGAAGGAGCTGGAACGGCAGGATATCCGGTGTTTCGACGCTTGGGCGGCGATATTCGCCAAGAAGACGACGGATTTTGAGTTCAACGTGACGAACAACGTGGTGCAGAAGGAGCGTTTCCGATACTTCATCAAAGTGCCGGAGCTTGCCGCCTTCTATAATGAGATTACGGACTACCGAACGGCGGAGGATGTGGGCGTTGACCGCCCCGCCAAGAACGAGATACTGCACCACATACCGCCCACGCCGGAGCAGGAGGACTTCATTCAGAAGCTGATGCAGTTCGCCAAGACGGGCGATGCCACCCTGTTGGGCAGGCTGCCGCTTTCGGAAACGGAAGAAAAGGCGAAGATGCTTATCGCCACGGACTATGCCCGGAAAATGGCACTCGACATGCGCATGATAGACCCGAATTATGAAGACCATCCCGACAACAAGGCGAGCCACTGTGCCAAGATGATCGCGGAATATTACCAAAAATACGACGCGCAAAAGGGAACGCAGTTCGTTTTCTCGGACTTGGGGACATATCAGCCGGGCGATGGGTGGAACGTCTATTCGGAAATCAAGCGCAAGCTGACGGAGGACTACGGCATACCGCCAAGCGAGGTGCGCTTCATTCAGGAGTGCAAGACCGACAAGGCGCGGAAGGCGGTGATAGACGCCATGAATGCCGGAACGGTGCGTGTGCTGTTCGGCTCCACCTCCATGCTCGGAACGGGTGTGAATGCGCAGAAAAGGTGTGTGGCAATCCATCATTTGGACACACCGTGGCGGCCATCCGACCTGCAACAGCGTGACGGACGCGGAGTTAGGGCAGGAAATGAGATTGCCAAGCATTTCGCCGGGAACAACGTGGATGTAATCATCTACGCGGTGGAGAAGTCACTGGACAGCTACAAGTTCAACCTCCTGCACTGCAAGCAAACTTTCATCTCGCAGCTCAAAAGCGGTGCTATGGGGGCGCGTACCATCGACGAGGGGGCAATGGACGAGAAATCGGGCATGAACTTCTCGGAGTACATGGCGTTGTTATCCGGCAACACCGACCTTTTGGATAAGGCGAAACTGGAGAAGCGGATCGCATCGCTCGAAGGGGAACGCAAGTCGTTCAACAAGGGCAAGCGTGATTCGGAGTTCAAGCTGGAGTCAAAGACCGGCGAGTTGCGCAACAACACGGCTTTCATAGATGCCATGACGGAGGACTGGAACCGCTTCCTGTCGGTGGTGCAGACCGACAAGGAGGGCAACCGCCTTAATATAATTAAGGTGGACGGTGTGGATTCCGCCGATGAGAAGGTTATCGGAAAGCGTTTGCAGGAGATAGCGAAAAACGCCACTACGGGCGGGCTTTACACGCAGGTCGGAGAGCTTTACGGTTTTCCGATAAAGGTGGTGAGCGAAAGGATACTCAAAGAGGGATTGGAGTTTACCGACAACCGTTTCGTGATAGAGGGAAACTACAAGTACACCTACAACAACGGGCATCTGGCGCTGGCTGACCCGTTGGCTGCCGCCCGCAATTTCCTCAACGCGATTGAGAGGATACCCTCAATCATCGACCAGTATAAGGCGAAGAACGAGGTACTGAAAAGGGAGATACCGCAGTTGCAGGAGATAGCTGGCAAGGTGTGGAAGAAGGAGGACGAGTTGAAGCAGTTGAAGTCCGAACTTGCCGCCCTTGACCGCAAGATACAGCTGGAGCTTGCGCCGCCCACGCCCGAAGTCGCCGAAAAGGAGAACGAGGGGCAACAGGTCAAACCGGAAGCGGAAGATGTGCGGAACAGGCAGGTGCAATATCCCGAAAATGCACCGCCGCAGATACGCAGTCCGGCGGATAGTATCGTTGCCAACCATGTCATAATCGGGCGTCCAGGACTGTATGCCAAGGAGGAAACCCGGTCCAAAGGATTGAAAATATAACCTTAGGAATTTTATCTGAAGTATTAATAAGGGCTATCCCAAAAGGTCTAAAAGTAAATTTTATCCTTTCTGCAAGTATCTGTAGGATGGCAACTGCATTTTTTTCTTTTTGGGCAGCCCTTATTAAAATTTATTCTTATTTTAGGTTATATACATTCATGTTCATTTATGTAAAAAATCCTGCTGACCTTGTTTATGTCTTGTCAGTCACCATTTGCAAAACCATATTTGACCCTCAAAGAGGCTGAATTTGATAAGCAACTTGCTACATACTCATAATAAGGAGCTAAATAG
>NZ_QTLN01000044.1:0-9509 GCF_003602735.1 Bacteroides sp. AF39-16AC
CAATACAGCACCCATAACTTTCTGCCGAAGTTCCCGCACGTTGCCCGGCCATGTGTGGGTCAGTAACGCTTTTCGGGCTTCGGAACTGAAACCGCTCACATTACACTCCAGTTCCTTGTTGGCTATCTCGCGGAAGAACTCCGCAAGCGGCATGATGTCCTCCTTACAGTCACGCAAAGGCGGCACGGTTATCACGAAGTCATGCAAGCGGTAGAGTAAATCCTGTCGGAAACGCTTTTCATTCACCGCTACTTCCAAATCCTCGTTGGTGGCGGCGATGATGCGGACATTGAAACTCCTGTCCGATTTGTCACCGACCGGGCGATAACGCCTCTCCTGTATGGCACGGAGCAACATCTGCTGGGTTTCCAACGCAAGGTTGCCCACCTCGTCAAGAAACAGCGTGCCTCCTTCCGCCTCATGGAAATATCCTTTCCTGGTGCTGTCCGCACCCGTGAACGCGCCTTTGACGTGTCCGAAGAATGACGACGGCGCAAGTTCTCTGGAGAGTGAACCGCAGTCCACCGCCACGAATGGTTTGCCAGCCCGTTTGCTCTTGTCGTGCAGATGGTGGGCGATATGCTCCTTGCCTGTGCCGTTCTCTCCGAATATCATCACGCTCATGTCGGTGACGGCTACCAACTTTATCCTGTGCATGATTTTCTGAAAGGCGGAACCTTCACGGGCGAAAACGGGCATCCGGCTGTGTCTCGACTGACGCTCTTTCTGTATGGAGCGGATAAGGGGGACGAGTTTGTCCTCTATCAGTTTCTTCGGAATATAGTCTATCGAACCGAGTTTCATGCTTTCGACTGCCGTATGCACTTCGGCGTAGTCGGTCATTATGATGAACGGCTGCATCTTTCCCTCCTTGCGCATCCAGCGCAGCAGGTCTATTCCGTTGCCATCGTTTAGGCGCAGGTCAGAAACTACTATATCATCATCCGTTGCCTGTTGCAGATGTTTCTTCGCTGTTGACAGGTGGTAAGCCTTCACGGTACTGTATCCCTCCCGTGCCAGCAGATTGCAGACATATTCGCAATACACGATGTTATCCTCCACCACGATTATTCTTGTCTTATCCATTTTCGTATTTTCTCCTTTCCTCCTTTGCCAACTGTATAATCTCCGCTCCTTTATCCAACACGGTGGTCACGGAATTACTTAACGCCTCGTTATCGGACTTATCCTTTCCATGAAGCACACCATAAAGCACCTTCAGCGGCTGGTCGGCACGGAGTATCTCCCACGAACTGCGTAAGTGGTGTGTCAAGGCATCAAGTTCTTGCAGATCGTTTCGCATTGCCGCATCCCGTACCGCCTGCATTTCTTTCTCGGTTTCCGTTATCAGTTTTTCCAGCATGACAACTTCATTGCCGTAGGACAACAAGGCGGAAAAATCCGGTTTACCGTCCTGTGTCGCTTTAATGGCGCACTTGTCGGAAATTTCCAGCAGTTCCGATATGGAGAATGGTTTGAACAGGCATCCGGCAAAGCCTCGTTCCAAAAGTTCCTCCGCATCGCAACTGCCCGAAGCGGTTGCCACGACCACGGGGATTGTCTGTGAATTGCCAACATTGGACGATCGGAGCAGTTCCAGCAGCTCGAAGCCGTTTATGCCGGGCATATTCAAGTCCGTCAGCAACAAGTTGTATTCTTTTCGGCGTATCATTTCCATCAGTTCCGCCGCATCGGTGCAAGTGTCGCAATGTATTCCCTCCTGTGCATACATCTCTTTCAACATCAGGAGCAGCACCTCATCATTGTCGATGGCGACAACATTGAGGTTTCTCTCCTCCCGGTGGATATAAGTCTGTATCTCTTTTTCCGGTATTTCTTCGGCTTTCTGCATGGGTATTTCCACTGTGAAACGACTTCCTTTCCCTTTCTCGCTTTCCAAATGGATTTTGCCGTCAAGCATCGCCACTATGTTATGCACGATGGCAAGTCCAAGTCCGAAACCGTCTTTTGCGGCGGCGTTTGAGAGGCGTTCAAATGCCCCAAATACACGTTGCTGTTCATCTTCTGTCATGCCTGTGCCTGTATCCTCGAAAATCAGTGTCAGCACTCCGTTGGTATAATCGATAGTCAGCGACACACCGCCTTTCTCCGTGAACTTGATGGCATTTGACAGCAGATTGTTTCCAATTTGGATGATTCGCTCCTTGTCGGTCAGTACAACCGCATCGTTTCCGTTCTTTACGGTCAAGGAAAGCCCCTTGTTCATGGCGACGGGCATGAACTCCGTTTCAAGGGTATGCGTGATTGTGGAGATGCGGCAGGGCAACAGTTTGGGCTGCTCCTTGCCGTTGTCCAAGCGGAAGAAGTCCAGCAGGGTGTTAAGCATATCCCGCATACGGTCGGAAGATTGTTGTATGCTTTGAAGAAAATTCACATTGTTCTCCTTGCTGCACTCTTTCTGTAACAGCTCAGTATAACCTGTTATTGCCGTTAGTGGTGTGCGCAGTTCGTGGGTGATGGTATGTACCGCTTTCTTCCTTGATGCTATCAGTGCCTCGTTCCGTTGTACGGATTGTTCCAGTTGCCCTATCAAATCCGTTGTCTTGCGCTTGTATTGTTTGATACTCTTTGCATCACGGTGTATGATGATGTAGGAAATTAACAACAGCAGAAGGACGAATCCCATTAAACCGCCTACCTGCATAAATGACTTTCCACGCATGGCAACTATTTCGTCTTCCCGCCCTTGCAGGTCGGCTTGTACCTTATTTTCTATTTGACAGATTAGCCCCTTCAACTGCCTGTTAAGATCTGCATTGCGAGCGGCAAGACTGTCGGCTTGTTCCGACAATCGACGGCTTTGCTCTTTCTGTTCACTGACCATGCTTCTATTGGGTGAACGAAGCGTAGTTGTTGTTGTCGGCGGCTTCGTTTCCTCTTTTTTGCCGAATATGCCCAAGAACCCTTTTCGTTTCGGTTTCTTGGGCTGTTCCTGCATACTTGTCTGAACAATGAGAGGTACTTGACTGGCAATCTTCTTGTTGATGGATTGTTGTTCGTCTATTAACCGAACAATCTGAAACATCTGCCGTTCCTTATCTTCCAAAAGACTGCGCACACTGTCAATACGTCCAATTACATGAGTTTCATTGAACAGGCACAATGTGCTGTCCAATGCAATGCGTTGGGCATGGTAATTCTCCAAATCCGTTTCGTCCCAATCCAATGCAGTTTCTCCTAATAGCGAAAACTCTATCAGTTGGATATGAATACGGTTTACCTCCTTCCTGAATTCATCTATATGCCGGTTGCCAACCTCCAATGCTTCCACTTCCTGCCATTCATTATGACAAGTAAATGCAATGGCTACTACTATTAGAATTATGAAAGTGTGACTTAATGCTATTGCCTTACGTACAAATTCCATCTATTCTCTTACGAATTAAAATCGTCCTCCTCCCAACGCGTGATAAAGTTTGATTACACTTTGTATGCGTTCAAAACGAGTTTGCAGCTGTTGCACTTCCGCTTCAAGGAGAGATTGCTGGGCGGTCAATACTTCCAGATAGGTAATATTGGAATGACGCATCAGTGATTCTGTTTTCCGCACGGCATCGCATAATGTTTCCACCTGCCGAGCATTGATTTCAAGTTGCGATTTCGCAGTCTGCCATGCGGTCAAAGCATCGTTTACCTCTTTGCCTGCGTTCAACAAAGAGTGTTGGAACAGTAACTTCGCTTCTTCCTGGCGGATTTGGGCAGTCTTCAGGTTGGCGATGTTTGCGCCTCGATTGAACAAGGGCTGTGTCAGGGAACCGATGGCATTGAGCAACCATTGTCCGGGATTGGTGATTATACCGCCACCGTTATTGGTCCATCCAAGTGTTCCCGAAAGGGTGATATGGGGGTAGAATGCGGCACGTGCCGCATTGGTTGTGTAGAACGCCTGCGCCAGTTCCATTTCTGCCTGACGCACATCGGGACGGTTGGAAAGTAACTGCAAGGGGACTCCGATAGAGACGGTATCGGGGAAAGCTGCTTCGACCAGATTACTTCGTGCTATTGAGTGTGACGGCATGGCAAGTATTGCAAACAAGGCGTTTTCTGTTTCGGAGATGCTCTTGCGGATGGATAATAGGGACGATTCGAGCTGCATCACGTTCGCTTTTGCCTGCAATACACCGGCTTCGTTTGACTGTCCGGCTTTTTTCAATGCTTCGAGAGTGCGCACGGTAGTCTGCCAGTTTTCAAGGGTGCGGTGGCTTATTGCCATTTGCGCGTCGAGCATGGCAAGGGTATAGTAACTGTCGGCAATAGTGGCGACAAGCTGAGTCTGTACGGCTTGCCGGTAATCACGGCTTCCTTGCAAGGCGGCAGCGGCACCACGTTTTGCAGCTGTGAGGTTGCCGAAGATGTCCAGTTCCCAGCTTGCTGTCGCTCCTGCATTATATGTCTTTGCCGTTGCTCCATCGTGCTTGCCGGCATTACCTTCGGCATTCAGTCCGAGTGAGGGTAGATAGGAGAGTTTAGCTGTCAGCAAGGCGGAGGCTGCCGCTTCCACCCGTAGCCGTGCCACATTGAGGTCTGTGTTTCGGTCAAGTCCTGTTTCAATCAAGGACTGAAGTTTAGGGTCGGTAAACATTTCCCGCCACGACAGGGAGGCCAGAGTGGTGGTATCGGCGTCTGCCGGAAGGGTGCTATACAGATTCTCCATCGAGAGGTCGGGGCGATGATACCGGCTGTACGTGCCACAGCCGGTAAGCATCCATCCTGACAATATGATATATATTGCTGTCTTTTTCATTTAATTATGCTTAATACGTTCTTGGATATATTGGAAGACGATGAACAATGAAGGCACGAGGAACAACAGAGCCAATGTACCTACAATCATTCCGCCGATTACACCTGTGGCAAGCGAACGGCTACCGTTGGCACCCACTCCGTGAGCCAGCATCAGCGGGATAAGGCCGAACACCATAGACAACACGGTCATCAGGATGGGGCGCAGACGGACTTTTGCCGCACTGTATGCCGCTTGTGCCAGTGTCATGCCTTCCGACCGCCGCTTGCCTGCATATTCGGTAAGCAGGATGGCGGTCTTGGCAAGCAGGCCGATAATCATAATCAGACCGGTCTGCATGTAGATGTTGTTCTCCAGACCGAAGAGCCATGCGAACAGGAAACTGCCCATCAACCCGCAAGGCACTGCCAGCAGAACCGCAAAGGGAATAAACACGCTTTCGTACAAGGCACACAGAATCATATAGACCAGGACCATACAGAGCAGGAATATCAGCGTGGCATTGTTGGTTGTCTTGCTCTCCTCGCGCGAGATGCCGCCAAACTCGTAGGTGTAATTTGCCGGGAGAACCTTGCGTGCCGTCTCACTGATGGCTTCGAGCACCTGCCCCGAACTGTAACCCCGGGCCGGAGACCCATTGATGGAGATGGCATTGAACAGGTTGAAGCGGGTGAGGTCTGACGGACCGTTGGTCTTGGTCAGACGCACGAACCGGCTCAACGGTGCCATGCCGCCATCAGAGGTGCGTACATAGATATGATGAATGGACTCTGCATTCACACGGTATTCCGCCGGAGCCTGCATGGTGACGTGGTAGAGCTTGGAGAAGCGATTGAAGTCGGAAACATATTGTCCGGTATAATAGCCCGACAGGGTGGAAAGCACCTCTGCGGGCGACACTCCCGACTGCTCGCATTTGGCGGCGTCGATATCCACCCAGTATTGCGGATAGTCTGTGGCAAAGGAGGAATAGACTTCGCCTATTTCGGGCCGCTGCGACAAGGCCTCGACAAACTTGTCCGCCTCTTTCTTGAAAGCGGTAATGTCTCCGCCTGCCTTGTCCTGCAAGTAGAGCTCAAAGCCGTTCCCCATGCCATATCCGGCTATCATTGGGGGCGACATGGCAAACACCGTGGCATCAGGGATGTCGGAGGTGGCGGCATAGATTTTTCCGATGACGTCGTTGACCGACTGCCCCTCTCCCTCACGCTGTTCCCAGTCTTTGAGTGTCACGAAATACATGGCCTGCGACGGACCGGAACCGCTGAAAGAGAAGCCGGCAACCGCACCGTTGTATTCTATCTCGCCGATACTGTCGAGGCGGCTGTTGATGCGCTCCATCACCTTGACGGTCTGCGCCATTGACGTGCCGGGCTTCGTATTCATGCTCACCATGACCGTTCCGGTGTCTTCTTCGGGGATAAGGCCCGTCTTGGTGGCGTTGACCAGCAGCACCAGCAATACAAAGGACACTGCTATAGAGCTCCACATCAGCCACCGGCGGTGGAGGATGAACATCACTCCACGCACATAGCGTCGGCTCAGACGGTAGAAAACGGCATTGAACGCCTTTCGGAAACGGGCTGCAAAGTTGTCCTTTGTATTGCCGTGCTCGTCGATATAGGGCTTCAGCAACAGGGCGCAAAGTGCCGGTGAGAGGGTGAAGGCATTGATGGCCGAGATGCCCACGGCAACCGCCATCGTGAT
Organism: Bacteroides sp. AF39-16AC; assembly: GCF_003602735.1. NCBI lineage: Bacteria > Pseudomonadati > Bacteroidota > Bacteroidia > Bacteroidales > Bacteroidaceae > Bacteroides > Bacteroides sp. AF39-16AC. Next base: position 6,473 of record NZ_QTLN01000044.1, read on the forward strand.
GCCGAACTGCGCATAGAAGGCTCCCGAAGTGCCGCCCATCATGGCAACGGGAAAGAACACTGCCATAAAGATGATGGTAGAGGTCAGAATGGCCGATGAAACGCCTTTCATGGCATCATCGGCCGCAAGCACCGCCGACTGGTAGCCCTCATCAAACTTCGCCTGCACCGCTTCCACCACCACGATGGCATCGTCGACCACGGTGCCGATGGCAAGCACAAGCGCAAACAGGGTGAGCAGGTTGATGGAAAAGCCTATCATGGACATCACGGCGAACGTGCCGATGATGGAAACGAAGATGGATATGGCAGGAATAAGCGTTGACTTGATGTCCTGCAAGAATACATATACCACTACGATAACCAGCAGTATCGCCTCCAGCAAGGTGCGGATGACCGAGCGGATGGAGGCATACAGAAACTTGTTGGTGTCGGTAAGCACTACGAATTCCGCTCCTTCGGGCAGGTCACGGTCCAGTTCGTGGAGCACTTCGTGAATCTCGTTGATGGTGCTCGACGCATTGGACCCTGCCTTCTGGTTTATCATCATCATGGCTGCCGGATGGCCGTTCACTTGGGAGGAGTAGTTGTAGTATTCATCGCCCAGCTCCACATCGGCAACCTCTTTCAGCCGAAGCACGTTGCCACCCGGCAAGGACTTGACTACCAGTTCGCCAAACTCATCGGCACCGGACAAGCGTCCGCGGTACTTCATTGTGTATTCGTTGGCCGTGGGGTGATTGGCACCGAAGGAGCCGGTGGCGGCTTCGATGTTCTGCCGCGCGAGTACGGCGGATATGTCGTCGGGTATGAGCCCGTATTGCGCCATACGGTCGGGCTTCAGCCAGAGGCGCATGCTGTAATTGGAGCCGAACAGTTGCGCCTTTCCCACGCCGCTGATGCGCTTCAGTCGCGGTTCGACATTGATTTTCATGTAGTTGTTCAGAAACGTCTGGTCGAAGCGGTCATCGGGCGAGTAGAGGGCAAAGGTCAGCAGCTCGGCATTCTGCTGCTTTTCGGTGGTGACACCGGTCTTGGTGGCTTCTGCCGGAAGCTGGCTCAATGCGGCGTTCACACGGTTCTGCACGTTCACGGCTGCCATGTCGGCATTGGCTCCTTGCTTGAAGTAGATGTTGATGGAGGCGTCTCCCGTGTTCGATGCCGTGGAGGTCATATAGGTCATGTCTTCCACGCCGTTGATGGCTTCTTCCAGCGGCACTATCACGGCTTTCTGCACGGTTTCGGCGTTGGCTCCGGGATAGGATGCCCATACATTGATGGTGGGCGGGGCGATGTCGGGATATTGCTCCACCGGCAGGGAGAACATGGCGATGACGCCCAACAGCACAATCACCACCGAGATAACGCCCGAGAACACCGGGCGGTCTATAAAAAATCGTAGCTTCATTTCGTTTCGTCTTTAGGGGTTATGCTCATGCCTTCTCTCACCAGTCCCACGCCTTCGGCGATGAGGGTGTCGCCGACCGAGAGACCTTCTTTTACGATAAACCGGTTGCCATCGTTCAGGCGGTCCACCGTGAGATAGGCAGCTTCCGCCCGTCCGTTTTTCAGTCGGTAGGCGATGATTTTGTCTTGCAGTTCCACGGTGGCGGTCATGGGAATGGTGATGGCATCCGTTTGGGGGTTCCGAAGGACGATGTTGCCGATGCTGCCGCTCAGCAGTTCGCGTTCGGGATTGGGGAACAGGGCTTTGATCTGCACCGCTCCGGTCGCAGGGTCCACCACACCGCTTACGGTCTCGATGCGTCCCTTCGCTTTGTACAGACTACCGTCGTTGAGTTGCAGGCTCACTTCCGGCATCTTGGCTATCAGGCTGTCAATCGAGCCGTAGCGAGTGGATAGGTGTCGCAGCATGTTTTCCGACACGGAGAAGTAGGCATACATCTCCGCATTGTCGGACACGACCGTGAAAGGCTGCTCCATGTTGGGACTGACAAGCGCACCGATGCGGTAGGGCAATGTGCCTACCACGCCGTTACTCGGACTTTTGATTTCAGTATAAGAGAGGTTGTTTCGTGCATCCGCTTCCTGCGCCTCGGCCTGTTGGAGTTCGGCAAGTGCCACAGCTAGTTGGTTTCGGGCAAGAGAAAGGTCGTATTCGGATATTACCTTCTCATCAAACAAGGCTTGCTTACCTTGCAGTTCGATTCGTGCCGTTTCCGCTTTTGCCCGTGCTGCGCTGACATTAGCCAAAGCTGTGCGTAAGGCTGCCAGATAGGGTGTTTGGTCTATCACTGCCAGTACTTGCCCTGTCGTCACCCGTGTGCCCTCCTTCACGCATAGACGCGTGATGCGGCCGGATATTTGCGGCATGATATCCACATCTTGTCGCCCGCGGATAGTGGCGGAATAAGATTCGGATATTTCCACCGGCATGGACGATACTGTTATGACCCGATAACTCGGTACCGCATCCTGCTTACCGTCCTGCTTGCATCCAGTCGACAGAAACAGCATGACGGCAAATGCGGCGAAATTAATGATAATGAATCGCTTGTTCATATTCTTTTCTTGTTCTTAATTATTCGTAATTGATTTAGCACTGATTGAATTCCATTCTTTTTTTAGAATGGAATAAACACGGGTATCTTCATATTTCGGGGTGCCGTTAGGATTGTTTATAAATGTCACAAATTCCTTGAAGCATCCTTCGCGGCGCATACCAAGGCGTTCGCATAAGCGTTTGGAGCGAATATTGTCATCTTCCACAAATCCATAGATACGCCGTGCATGGTAATGCTCGATATCTTTATCGTTCCATTCCAGTATTGTTTCACCCAATAGAGAAAATTTTATCATTTGAATATTGATATTGTTTATTTCTTTTCGGAGCTCGTCTATTTTTTTATTGCCAAGTTCTAATGCTTCTATCTCCTGCCATTCATAGAGGCTATTATATGCCATACATCCGATAAGAATGGAGATAAGTATATATCCCAACCGTATTGCCTTATAGAAATTTCCTGACCGCTCCATTATTTTGATGACATTGATTTTTGAAACATGAATAAAAGTTT
>NZ_QTLN01000044.1:9519-11921 GCF_003602735.1 Bacteroides sp. AF39-16AC
GATGACATTGATTTTTGAAACATGAATAAAAGTTTATCTTTTTCGTTCATACGGATATTATCAGAATAATCGCCTTTTGTTATTTGATACCCGCATGGCTTAACCATAAAAACGCCTAAGCCCTTAGTGTATGAACTTACTTCTGAGGCGTAGTCTTTACTTGTATTTAATGGAACTTTCCCTTTAATATGACACCACTCATTATTGCAACTGATGTCTTCAATCTCAGACATCATTTTTTGCAAATCTGTAATAGCTTTGGAACTTGCCGATTGGGGTATCTGCAACTCAAAATAGAGCATCGGTTCGAGGATGTCCACACCTGACTGTTGCAAGGCCAGCCTGAAGACATAAGGGGTCAGCTGTCTGAAATCAGCAGGTGTACTTACCGGGCTATAATACTCGGCTTGAGTAAAAGTTACTTTCAGATCTGTCACTTCCCATCCATGTAAACCAGATTGGCAAGACATACGAATCCCTTCAAAAACGGCATTTTGAAAAGAATGGTTCAGATAACCATAGGAGATGTCACTTTCGATTTGCAACCCTGTCCCTAACGGTAAGGGTTCAATAGTCAGCCCTATTGTGGCCCAATAAGGGTTGGGCGGCACTTCGATCTGAATAATCTTATTCACCTTTTTTATAGGTCGTTCTTTGTAGATAGTCTTGATCTCATCAAAATGGACCTTTACGGAAAATCGTTCTTCCAGCAATGTCTGTATGATTTCCTTTTGGGTCAAACCATATAACGAGATTTCCAATTCATCACTATATGAGTTTATGGAAAAGGACAAAGACGGGTCTTCAATCCACAATGTATTCAGAGCGGATATCACCTTGCTTCTCTCTTCGGGCCTGTCTGGCCGGACGGAGGATTTGAGAGCGGGATGCTGACGAGATAACCCTTGAATCAAACAAGGTTTAGCACCTAAATAATCTCCGATTCGAAAATCTTCCATATCTTCTACAATCGCGATATCATTGGCCCCCACTTCATCAACATTTATCTCTCTGCCCTGATAAATAGTCTTTAGATTTTTAATCTTGATGAATTTTTCCGAATCGTTGATTCTTACAATGTCTCGAAGTCTCAGACTTCCGTCAATTATTTTTAGAAAACTTCTTTTATGTCCTTTGGGGTCATGCTCTATCTTATAGAGATAAGCTGAAAGTCTGTTTGAGACTGATTCTGGAGGAAGTATAAAAGAAGAGATGGCGTCCAACAACTCATTGATACCGATATTGAACATTGCTGATCCATGTAGTACCGGATAGACTTTGGCTTTTGCCACAAGATCGATTATCGTATTCCAATAATCAGCCGGTGAAATTTCGCTATCCGCCAAATATCGTTCTAATATATCGTCGTCATGGTTGCATACAAATTCTTTGTATTCTTCCTTTATATATGTTTGGGAGCAAATCGGATAAACCAATCCATCGACAATAGTTTGCATAAACAGGACATCTTGAGACAGATTTGTTTTTATATCCAGATACAAACGCTCTAAATTCACACCGTCACGGTCAATTTTATTGATAAATATAATTGTCGGGATTTGCAGTTTTTGTAAAGTATTGAACAGCAACTTTGTTTGCGCTTGTATGCCTTCCTTTGCGGATAAGATGAGGACTGCTCCATCAAGCATTTTGAATGTCCGCTCCACTTCCGCAATAAAATCCATGTGTCCCGGAGTGTCAATGATATTGCATTTCACACCATTCCTGATAATAGATGTCGTAGAAGCCCGAACAGTAATTCCTCTACGTTTCTCTATATCCATAGAGTCTGTTATGGTGTCACCATTATCCACACGGCCGCACTTTTCCGTTGCTCCACTGGCAACTTCCGCAATAAAATCCATGTGTCCCGGAGTGTCAATGATATTGCATTTCACTCCATTCCAGATAATAGATGTCGTAGAAGCCCGGACAGTAATTCCTCTACGTTTCTCTATATCCATAGAGTCCGTTATGGTGTCACCATTATCCACACGGCCGCACTTTTCCGTTGCTCCACTGGCAAACAGCAGATTCTCGGTTACGGAAGTTTTTCCTGCATCAATGTGAGCAAGAATTCCTAAATTTATAATATTCATTTGGATTAAGCAATAATATACTACAGTAGATGCATTGTCGAAACGCACCTTTTAATACCTCCTCGTAGCATATGAGAACTACAGGATTACTAACTCGTATTAATATGTATATTATTACTGCCGCATAACGATTACAAAATTACACAAAAAAATATATCTAACAAAAGTGGGAGGATTTTTTAACTTTTTACCATAGACATTTTATTAGGGAAGCGTAGGTTCAACTGGCAAGTACAAATAAGTAGAAATGTTTGAACAACACCGTTTTAGGAAGTTGAAAAATCAAGTTTCTCTCTCGGTATA
>NZ_QTLN01000045.1:0-8473 GCF_003602735.1 Bacteroides sp. AF39-16AC
CGATACTATCCGCCGGACTGCGTATCTGCGGCGGTGCATTTTCGGGATATTGCGCCTGCCTGTTCCTCACATCTTCCGCTTCCGGCTTGAGCTGTTGCCCTTCATTCTCCTTTTCTGCGACTTCGGGCGTGGGTGGCGCAAGCTCCAGCTGAATTTTTCGGTCAAGGGCGGCAAGTTCGGACTTCAACTGCTTCAGCTCGTCCTCCTTCTTCCACACCTTACCCGCTATCTCCTGTAACTGCGGTATCTCCATCTCCAGCACCTCGTTCTTCGCCTTGTACTGGTCGATGATGGAGGGTATCCTCTCCATCGCGTTGAGGAAGTTGCGGGCGGCGGCCAACGGGTCAGCCATCGCCAGATGCCCGTTGTTGTAGGTGTACTTGTAGTTCCCCTCGACCACGAAGCGGTTGTCGGTGAACTCCAATCCCTCTTTGAGTATCCTTTCGCTCACCACCTTTATCGGAAAACCGTAAAGTTCACCGACCTGCGTGTACAACCCTCCGGTCGTGGCATTCTTGGCTATCTCCTGCAAACGCTTTCCGATGACCTTCTCATCGGCGGAATCCACTCCGTCCACCTTTATTATATTAAGGCGGTTGCCCTCCTTGTCGGTCTGCACCACCGACAGGAAGCGGTTCCAGTCCTCCGTCATGGCATCTATGAAAGCCGTGTTGTTGCGCAACTCGCCGGTCTTTGACTCCAGCTTGAACTCCGAATCACGCTTGCCCTTGTTGAACGACTTGCGTTCCCCTTCGAGCGATGCGATCCGCTTTTCCAGTTTCGCCTTGTCCAACAGGTCGGTATTGCCGGAGAGCAACGCCATGTATTCCGAGAAATTCATGCCCGATTTTTCGTCCATTGCCCCCTCGTCGATGGTACGCGCACCCATCGCACCGCTTTTGAGCTGGCTTATGAAAGTCTGCTTGCAGTGCAGGAGGTTGAACTTGTAGCTGTCCAGTGACTTCTCCACCGCGTAGATGATTACATCCACGTTGTTCCCGGCGAAATGTTTGGCAATCTCATTACCTGCCCTAACTCCGCGTCCGTCACGCTGTTGCAAGTCGGACGGTCGCCACGGCGTATCGAGATGATGGATAGCCACACACCGTTTCTGGGCGTTCACACCCGTTCCGAGCATAGAGGTAGAGCCGAACAGCACACGCACCGTCCCGGCGTTCATGGCGTCTATCACCGCCTTCCGCGCCTTGTCGGTCTTGCACTCCTGAATGAAGCGCACCTCGCTTGGCGGTATACCGTAGTCCTCCGTCAGTTTGCGCTTGATTTCCGAATAGACGTTCCACCCGTCGCCCGGCTGGTATGTCCCCAAATCAGAGAAAACGAACTGCGTGCCTTTCTGGGCGTCGTATTTTTGATAATACTCCGCGATCATCTTGGCACAGTGACTCGCTTTGTTGTCGGGATGATCTTCGTAATTCGGGTCTATCATGCGCATGTCGAGTGCCATTTTCCGGGCATAGTCCGTGGCGATGAGCATCTTCGCCTTTTCTTCCGTTTCCGAAAGCGGCAGCCTGCCCAACAAGGTGGCATCGCCCGTCTTGGCGAACTGCATCAGTTTCTGTATGAAGTCCTCCTGTTCCGGCGTGGGCGGTATATGGTGCAGTATCTCGTTCTTGGCAGGACGGTCAACGCCCACATCCTCCGCCGTGCGGTAGTCCGTGATTTCATTATAGAAGGCGGCAAGCTCCGGCACTTTGATGAAGTAGCGGAAACGCTCCTTCTGGACCACATTGTTCGTCACGTTAAATTCAAAATCCGTCGTCTTCTTGGCAAATATCGCCGCCCAAGCGTCGAAACACCTTATGTCCTGCCGTTCCAGCTCCTTCGGGCGCAGGTACTTGAACAGCAGGTACAATTCAGTCAGTGAGTTGCTGATAGTCGTGCCGGAGAGGAAGGTCGCACCCAAGTCTTTTCCTGTGCGCTCCTGTATGGTGCGTATGGCAAAGAGCATGTTAAGTGCCTTCTGGCTTCCCTCGCTGTTTCCCAATCCCGCCACACGGTCGTGGCGCGTGTTGAAAGTCAGATTCTTGAACTGGTGGCTCTCATCTATGAAGATGTGGTCGATGCCCATCTGCTTGAAATCCACCACGTCGTCCGTGCGTGACTTTATGGCGTGTTCCACCTTCTCCAGCTTCGCTTCAAGGTTGTGCTTGCGCTTCTCCAATCCTTTCAGCATCGCCCGCGACACGTTCTTTCCCTGCTGCCGTAGCACTTCGAGGTTTTCCTCCACCGTGTCAAGCTCTGCTTGCAGGATGCGCTGCTGCAATTCCGGCGACTGCGGTATCTTGCCGAACTGGTCGTGCGACATGATGACGCAATCGTAGTCGTTGTTCTTTATATTATTGAAGAAGCGCACACGGTTGGCGGTCGAAAAGTCCTTCTCCGAAGCGTACAGAATACGTGCGTTGGGATATGCCGCCTGATAGGTGGCTGCAATCTCCGCAACGTTGGCTTTCAGCCCGATAATCATCGGCTTGTGTGCCAAATTCAGACGCTTCATCTCATGCGCGGCGATGCACATTATCAGCGTCTTACCGGTTCCCACCTCGTGGTCGCAAATTCCGCCGCCGTTCTGTTTCAACATCCAGACGCAATCCATCTGTGAGGGATAGACGCTCTTGATACCCCGGCTTGCCAGCCCTTTCAGGTTGAGGTCGGGAAAGGTCTGATGGGAGCCGTCGTAGCGCGGGCGCACGAAACAGTTGAACTTGCGGTTATACATCGTCACAAGCCGCTCCTTGAACTGCGGCGACTGCTCTTCGAGCCATTCGGAGAAGCCGTTTCGTATCTCGTCAATCTTGGCGTTGGCGAGTTGTATTCCCTCGCTGTCGCGCATCTTGATGTCGTTGCCATGCTCGTCCTTGCCGATGGACTTCATCATGTCAGGGCAGGTGTTGTGCAGGGCGTGTTTTAGGAGGTGCATACCGTCATAGTTCCGGTAATACCCCTTCACCAGAAACTCGTCCGTGATTTTCATGGTGCGGTAGCCGCACACCACCGAAAACTCGTCCATGCTTGCGGAATAGGCGATTTTCACCTCCGTGTCGAACAGCCGGCTCATGTAGGCGGCATAGACACCCGTCGGAATCCAGCGTTCCCCGAAATTGAAGTCCAGATCCTCGAAGGCGATGCGCTGCGGCTCGGCATCTTTCAGAGCCTCCAACGCCTGCTTCACCTCCGGCATACGCTCATTTTCGGGATTGTCACCCATCCATGCCTCTATGCGTTCCGCTTTCTCTATGACATTTCCGGCGATGAAACGGTCTTTGATTTCGTAACCGGTCACGAGCGGATTGTAGTAGATGCGCCCTTGCAGGGCAGTGAGCAAATCCTCCGCCGTGCTGTCGGTTATCTCCCGCATATAGTCGAGATTGACCGTACCATATTTGTTGAGCGACGCAGACAGGGCTTCTTCGGGAGAGCCTACGTTGGCATGGCTCTCCACCGCGAAGGAAACAGGATGCTCGAAGATGTCCGCCTTGACGAACTTTCCGTTTTCCATCCGTTCCAGCGAAAGGATGTCGCGCCCGCCCGCATCCATCATCACTAACTTCACGTTCTGCTTGGCGTTGAGGTTGCCGTAGCGCATGACAAACTCATCGTAACAGGTATTCAGATGCTCTCGCCACGGAACATTTGCCTCGCGCCGGAGCGATTCATAACGGTACAGACGCTCGTAGGCGTCACGCAGCGACACATACAACAACGCCTTTTCCTTCTGGTATCCTTTCAGGTCGAGCGGCTGGAATGTCGCCCCGTATGGCGTGATGTCTTTCAGGTAGCCGATGTTATGACGCCCCCGGTCAGCCACCAGCGACCCTTCGCGCAGGTGCATCTCCGGCGTGCGGTGGTAGGCACGCGGAGAAAGGTCCACGACTTCCTCCTTCGGCTTTTCCGCTTCGATGTCGGGGAAAAGGAAAGTCCCCACCGCTTCCGATGGGGTATCTGTAACGGCAGGTGCGGCGACTGCCTCCGGCTGTGTTTCCTCCTGTCGTGGCTGCTCACGGGAAGTTTCCGGCACGGCTTTCACTTCCGTCTTTTCCGCCACTTGTTTCTCGTTATGCTGCCTTGCCAGTTCCCGAAGTTCTTTCCTACGCTCCGGCGTCAAACCCATCATCATTTCATAGAAACCGTTGATGGGAGGATTGGTATCCCAGTCCAGTGTGGCATAGATGTCGTCCGGGTCGGCAGGCTTGGCGGTGTTCTCCGCTTTCACCTCCTTATTCTCCATTGCGGGTTTTGCAGTTGGAGCTGTCGGTGTAACCGTGACTTTCGGTTTGGGCGGAGTGGACTTTGCCGTAACTGCCTTTTTCACCGTCTTTTTCTTTTTGGAGGTTTTCGGTTGGCTGACCTCTTCCGTCATCCCCCAGAGGTCAAGCAGGGTGAGCTGCACGCCTGCGGAATATTGCGGGCGCGGTTCTATCTCCGGCTTTTCATCTGCGGGTTGCGGCTTTTCTGTCGGAGTTTCCACCGTCTGCGCCGAGGATACTGTTTCCAATTTTATGGCAGGACGCTCTACTTTATTTTGAACGGCAACTTTTTCTTCCGTTCCTGCCTGCCGGATTGAACCCGAATACAAGCGCATGGCAAGCCTGTAATGGAAATCCTCGTCGAGCATACGGCGCAAATCCCCGGCGATGCCTGCTGCCTTGCCCTCGTGCAGATAAACCATAGCGGGCTTCCCGTAGGGGTCTGTGTCAAGTTTCGCCATCGTATGCACGATGCGTTCCGGGTGGTGGATGAAATAGGCGTTGTCGGTCAGGGCGGTTTTCGTGTCCGTCTGTATCACGGTCATCAGCCGCTCGTCCTGCGACATTTCCTTCTTGCTGAGGTTCTTTTGCAGGACAATCAGGTCACTGCCCACCTCCGTGCCCGCGTTGTCCGTGAACAGGTTGTTGGGCAGGCGTATCGCGGATACCAGATTGGCCTGACTGAACAGCTCGTTACGCACGGAGGTCTTGGTGCTATTCAATACCCCTTGCGAGGTGATGAACGCCACGATACCGCCGTCACGCACGGCATCCAGTCCTTTGAGAAAGAAATAGTTGTGGATGGTTTTCTGGGCGGAGCGTCTGCCGAAAGAGTCGCTCCGCTGAAACTCCGCGTCGAACACGGCAATGTCACCGAACGGAATGTTGGACACCGCCAAGTCGAAATAATTGTTGAACGGTCTTTCGATTTTCTCAAAACCGCAGGTGCGCATTTTCTGGTCGGGATAGAGATGCCTCAAGATTGTACCCGTGAGCAGATCCTTCTCGAAAGCCATCACATCCGCATTGGGGCTGTGCCGCAGCATGGAATCCACGAACACGCCGACACCTGCCGACGGTTCGAGCATACGGGCGGGGCGGACGCTGTAATCTGCCAGCACGTCCGCGATGGTGTCGGTTATCTCTTTGGGGGTGTAGAAAGCGGTCAGCACGGACGCTTTCAGCGAATCCACAAACCGCTTGTACTCTGTTTCGTCCTTGCTGTTCTCACGGATAAGCCTGTGCAGCTCCACCGTCGGGGCGAACAGTTCGAGGTCGGATTTCGCCCACCGGACGGCATCCGTCAGTTCCTTTGCAGGGTTGAGGATACATTTCAGACCGCCGAAACCGCAGTACCTTTGAAGTATGGCACGCTCTTCGGTTGTCGCTGTCCTATTTTCCCTGTCAAGGATGAATGCCGTCCGTATCGCCTCGATGTTGTCCCGCAGTTTCTGTTTGCGGTTAAACGCCATATTCGTCTAAGTAAAGGACGGTTGCTCCCGTCAGCTCCGTGTAGAGCAGGTCGTAATCGGAAGACAGGGCGAAATTGTCATCCGAGAGGTCATAGACGGAGAACACGTTGCCGACAAGCGGCAGCAGTTTCAGGACAAAGGCTTCACGCTTCTCTTCCGGCACTTCATCGGCAAACTCGTTTTCCACGACTTCGCGGAGGATGGCGTAACGGGAATAATGCAGCCCGCGCAGCAGCGTGTCCATCGCCAGTTCCTGCGCACCATCGGCGGGATAGCCTTCAAGCCGTGCCCTCTCATACGTTTCGGCGGCACGGTCGGCCCGTTCCCGTATGAAAGCGGTGTCGTCAGCCTGTTCAAACTTGTTCGTGCGGAGATAGTCCAGCAGGTACAGACCGTAATAGGAAAAGTCGGTCTGACCCTCGTTTTTCTTCTTGTTGTTCATTACTTTGGATTTAGCGGATTGATAATTAACGGGATAATCGGTTGGAAAAAGGAAGAAAAAGGCACTCGGTATCCCTCCGAGTGCCACCACTAAATCCAAAGTATGAGTGTAATCCGGTATCGAAGAACAATTCATTACTCTGAACAAGTGGCAAAGTTAATACTATTTCTTCCGTCCTGAAAATTTCTTGTCCTTTTTAGCCTCCGGGAACACAAAAGTCGTGTTATATTCCCCGTCAAAGGCGACAACAGCATCGAAACTCTTGCCCTGTTTGCTCTTGAACCCTTTGAGCAGCTTGGTATGCCCTTCGGTGAGCAGGTCTTTGATTTCATCGTCGGACAGGGTGCGTCCCGCTTTCAGCCGGAACACGGGCAGTCCGCACTCCGTGTTGTCGCAGCGTACCACCTTGCCGTAGAACCGCATCCTGCCCGTGCCACACTTGGGACACGCGCAGCCGGAGTCACGGCTGCCGAAGAGCTTGTCGCACGAGATCAGTTCGGAGGTTATCTCACGTGTGTACGCCTCTATCTCCTTGCGGAAGGTGTCGTCGGACAGTTCCCCGCGCTCGATACGCGCCAGCTCCTTTTCCCATTCGCCCGTCATGGCAACATCGGCGATGCGCATCGTCTTGACGACGGAATTGAGGGCAAGTCCTTTTTCGGTGGGAACAAGCGACTTCTTGCAGCGTTCCATGTAACCGCGCTTGAAAAGCGTTTCGATGATGGAGGCGCGTGTGGCGGGAGTACCGATGCCACAGTCCTTCATCGCCTGCCGCAGTGCGTCGTCCTCAATTTCCTTGCCCGCCGTTTCCATTGCCGAGAGCAGGGTGGCTTCGGTATGCAGCGGCTTGGGTTTGGTCTTTCCTTCGGTAATGGACGAGCCTTTCGGTGTCAGCGTGTCGCCTTCCTGCCAGCCGGGGATGGTAATTTCCTCTTTTTCCTCGCCATAGACGGCACGCCATCCGGTTTGCTTCACGACGCTGCCTTTTACGGTAAACTCCACTCCGGCACATTCCGCCGTGACAGTGGTCACATCCTTGACGCATTTCTCAGAGAATGCCTCGACCATGCGCCCGGCAATCATCTGATAGATGGTATTGTCCTCTTTGGAGAGGAAGAGCGGTTTCTCACCCGTGACGAGCAGGGCATGGTGGTCTGTCACCTTGCCGTCGTCCACGCTGCGGCGTGTCGGGGCGGCTTTTGCCCGCACCTTGTCTTTCCATTCGGGCTGTGTGCCGATGAAAGCGAGCAGTTTGGGAATTTCGGCAAACACGTCTTCGGGGATGTAGCGGCTTCCCGTTCTCGGATAGGTTATCAACTTCTTTTCGTAGAGTTTCTGCGCGATTTCAAGCGTCTGTTCCGCCGTGAAGCCGTGCTTGGCGTTGGCTTCTTTCTGGAGCGTGGTCAGGTCGTAGAGCAAGGGAGTTTCCTCCGTCTTCTCCTTGCGCTCGGCTTTCGTGACAGTGGCGCAACCTGCCGCCTTTACCTTATTATATAGTTCCATCGCCGGTTCTTTCTCTTTCCATTTCTCGGAGGATGAGAATTTCACGACTTCGCCGTCGCAACCGTCCGTTGCGATATGGAGCTGCCAGAATGCTTCGGACGTAAAGCGGCGGTTCTCCCAGTAGCGTTCACATACCATAGCCAACGTTGGTGTCTGCACCCGCCCCACGGAATACGTGCCGTGTCCGGCGGCGATGGATAACGCCTGTGTGCCGTTGATGCCCACGAGCCAGTCGGATTCGCTCCGCGCTTTGGCGGCGAGGTAGAGGTTGTCGTATTTGCTGCCGTCTTCGAGTTTCCGCAGTCCCTCGCGGATAGCTTTGTCGGTGAGAGAGCTGATCCACAGGCGCACGAAAGGAGTGGTGCAACCCGTATAGTGGTAGAGGTAGCGGAAGATAAGCTCTCCCTCGCGTCCGGCATCGGTCGCCACGATGATATGTTCGCTTGTGTCGAACAGTCTTTTGATGACTTTTATCTGCGACACCACGCCGCTGTCGGGCTTGTAACCTTTCTCCGTCCTGACCTGACGGGGGACGAGCGTGAATGTGTCGGGAATAATCGGGAGGTTGTCACGGACAAATCCGCGCACGCCGTAGCCGTCGGGCATGGCAAGCTGAACGAGGTGTCCGAATGCCCATGTCACGGCATAACCGCCTCCCTCGAAATATCCTTCCTCTCTCTTTGTCGCGCCCACGATGCGGGCGATTTCACGTGCCACGGAGGGCTTTTCTGCAATGATTGTCTTCATGTCTTCTTCTTTTTTGTTGATACTTTGGATTTTATTTTGGA
>NZ_QTLN01000045.1:8483-11103 GCF_003602735.1 Bacteroides sp. AF39-16AC
CTTCTTCTTTTTTGTTGATACTTTGGATTTTATTTTGGATTCAGTGGCGGACACGGGATTACATTTTCATGCCCTTGCCCGTTTTCTTCTGCGGCTTCTCCTGCTGCTGTTGCTGGCGGGCGTCCTTCGGGTTGGTCTGACCTTTCTGCAACGGCTCTCTCAGATTCTTTGTAGCCTCGTTGGTCTTGCCATCGTTGTTCACCGCCACCTGCGTGCGGCTCTCGTTGGACGGAGCAACCTGCTGTGCATTGTCAGGGTTCGTGTCGTAGCGGTACGGGCGTCCCTTCTCCGGGTTGAACTTGATATACATCGTGGCATGGAAGCCCTGCTTGTCGGTCACGTTCTCCAGCTTCACGGCTTTACCCGCCACATAGTCGGCTTTCTGCTGGTCGGTGAAGCTCACGCCGCTCCATTTGCTGATGGGGCGGATGCTGCCGTCCTCGTTCGTCCACGTGTTGCGGCGTTGCTCCTTCTTGGTCTGTGCGGCATTTTCCCCGCCCTGCGCCTGACTTTTCGATGTGTCGCCTTTGGTTTCCTGTGTCTGTGCGGTACGGGGCGACTTGCCGGTTCCCGGCACGAACTCCACGCCGCGCTGCTCCACGTTCACTTGCAGGGTGGTGACGAACTTTCTGCCGTCGTTGCGCTCGATGAGCTTGTCGCGTACGGGCAGTCCGGCGCGGAGCATGTCCCGCTCCTGCGTGGTGATTTCCGTCTTGCCGATGCGCTCCGGGATGCGCACCCTGCTTGCCGGAATGTCCGTGATTTCATTCGTCTTGCGGTCGATGCTGATGTAGGAGGGGATGATCTCGCCCGTTTCCCTGTCCACAATGTCCACGACCCTACCGAGATTGCCCGTTTCGCGGAGGTTCTTCCGGTCATTGTCGGAGAATTTGTGTTCCTTGTACTCATCCAGCTTCTGCTCCTTGCGGATGAAGTGCGGCACGAGGCTGATGTTTCCCTCACCGTCCTTCTTGAAGGAGAGGCGGGCGTCCAGCTCGAATGATTCGCCGCCGAAGGTCGGTTTGACCTTTACCAAGTCGGACTTGCCATAGTTGAGCATCTTCGTAAGGTCGCCGGACTTTTCAAGGTTGTCCCGCTTTACGCCCCATCTGTCCTCCAGCTCCTGCCAGTTGATTTTACTCTCGTCGATGGGCTGGTAGCCACGTTTGCCCTGCATCTGTTCGGATTTGTCCTGTTGCTGTTCTTTCCGTTGTTCCATGTTCTCCTGTTTTTGAGGTTCTTGTTTCTCTGTCTGTTGTGCTGCCATCTCTTCCTGCACCTTCTTCTCATAGTCGGAGGTGTCCACCTTGTGAGGGGCGAGCAGCTCCTTGTTCGCTTCGGGGTCTTTCAGCAGTTGCTTCATCACCTCTAAGAGATTTTCAGCTTGGTCTGCCGCAATGCGGTAGAAACCGAAGCGGCTGGGTTCCTTGCACTGCCGGAAGAAGTTCTTGAAGAAGTTGTCCAGCACGTCGCCATGTCGGTCGAATTGCAGGAAACTCTGCGCGTTCTCCGCTTTTGCGGGGGTGCGCTTGGGTGTGCCGTCCGCGTTCAGCCCGGCTACCACGCTGATCTCGCCTGTCTTCTCGTCACGGACTACCAGCACGTCCTTTTCGTCTTTTTTCTTTGCCATCTGAAAAATGTTTTAATGGGTTATTTATGAAAGAAATTATGGATACGAGCCTTGTAGAAGGCTATATCTTCCTTTTTGAAGTCCTTGATATGGTTGGAAAGGAATGTCAGCACGTCCTCCTCGCTGTAATAGGTCTTCTTGCCCAGCGTCTTGTAGGGCAATGCGCCTACGCTGCGGTAGCGTTGGAGGGTGCGTTTGCTTATCTGGAGCAACATGCACAAATCCTGATTGTCGAAAAGGCGGATGCTTTCCGTGATAGTGGGCTGTTTCCCCTCAGCCTTCATCGCCAGCAGCAGTTCGTCCTGACGGTCGAGCCGTTCCATCAGCTTCTGCATCCAGCCCTCGAAGTTGTTTCGTGTGAGCAGTTCCATGACCTATGTCCTCCTTCCTTTTGGTTTGCCGCCCGTGCGCAGCGTGTGGTTGTGGAACAGGGTGTCTATTGTCCCTTCCTCGTTCCTTACTGTGTTGTCCTCCAATAGCCGCAGTATCTCGGAAAGGCGGTAGCGGCAGCTTCCGCGTACCACCACATACTCGATACGGTGGTCGGTGCGCATACGCTGCATGGTGCGCTTGCTCACGTTGAGCATCTTCGCCGCCTGTGCCGTGTCAAGCAGCTTGTCTTCGGTTTCCCGCTTCCGTTTCTTCTCGTCCCTTGCCTCGCGGATGTACCCTGCGATGTTCGCAATCTGCGCCATCATCTCCTTGTAGGCGGAACTTTCCATTGTTATCACTTTCATGTTCAGTCCTTTCTTTTTGTTTCTGCGACAAAATTCGGCAATAAACAAAAGGGGCTTTAACAACTCACTACGTGACTCACGTAAGATTTTTGCGGAAGATGGCTCCGTAACCCGGTCAAACGGCGCAACAGGCAGCCTTTCAGCGGAAAACGATACGTCTTGTATGCCGTTTCGTTACCTTTGCGGCAAACTCTAAATGACATGAATATGGAAATAGTATCTATCGAGAAAAAGACTTTCGAGATGATGGTGG
>NZ_QTLN01000046.1:0-9611 GCF_003602735.1 Bacteroides sp. AF39-16AC
CTTCAAGGCCGGATTAAGTTCTTCGAGAACTTCGCCGGAAGGAAGACCCCAACAATAGTTAAGAAGTATCTATTAAGTTGACTTTAAAAGATTGTTTTGAGATTTTATACTATGAAAAGTTGTATATATATAAAAAATGAGAACAGTAGAAATAGAGTATCTATTTTCTGCTGCTCTCATTAGAGTAATAAGCTATTTAGTAAGTTTTGTAATTTAGCCTTTTCTTATTTTTATCCACCTTTTATCTGTTTCTGTTCTATAAATTAAGAAGAAAGGAGGGGATAAATAAGGAAGAAAGGAATTTCTACCAAAAAAGTAGTCCGTTCTTATTTCATAATGTGGTTTATTAATTCTTCCGGTGAAAGAGGTGTGATACCAAAAATATAGCTTTGACCAGACTGAAATGGTTCAGTCAGTTCAAAGTTCTCATAAGCGATACCACCAGGTATCGGAGATTTACTTGCCCAATAAGTATAACGACCGTTCACAACTCCTTCTAACTCATTACTTGGATTGGAACAATACCAATATTGCGTTGCTTTTTTACCAGTATATTTCCAATGTGTATGTGTATCTTCAGCATATACAGCTTTTGTAGGGTCTTTCTCATCAGGTGACGCTATAAACCATACACCTCCATTTTTATCTTTTATCATTTCTGCCACTGGAGTATGGTTATGTTCTGTGAAATTAGAATCTTTATAGCTCGGCCATAATTGGCCGGCTTCTTTCGTTTTACCATCTGCGAGATGTAATGTCCTAAGTCTTGCTTTGTTTCCCATAGTAGCTGTGAGTATAAAACGATTTAGCTCATCTGAGTCTTCCGCAGTATACGTAGTCAGTTCAAACTCATAAGGCTTTCCTTCTGTGAATTTAGTCCGGACATAGACATTCGCACCATTATCAAAAGTTTCACAAAAGAAATACACAGTAAGTGTTTCAACTCCATTTTCCTTTGCTATTACTCCGTGAGCTGGATAATACTGATCTGGAAATGAGGGAGCTTCAGGAGTATTCCCACTCCAAAAACGTTTTCCACGAACATTATCGAGTTGACTCCATTCCAGTTCTGAGAGCCCCCTATTATTTTTTGCTTTATCAATTGGTTCAAAAGCAATGAAATTGGTAACAACAAATTCATCATGTTCTAAATAAGGTGTATAGATACGAATTAGCCCACGTGGACCTCCTAATGGAGCAATTCCTATTCGGATACCATTTGCAAATCCCCAAATGGGTTGTGCTTTTGTATTTTGAGCAGGTTGTAACCATATTCCATTTTTTTCCGGAGTTGCTAAAGTTTCCGGAGCTATTTGTAGGTTAGTCTGTCCATAAAGGTAGTGTATTCTGCATGTAAAGAATAAAAGTGTAAATAGAATCTTGGTTTTCATGATTTTAAAAGTTTAAAATTAATTTTTATGTGTCGTTTATGGTAGTTCATATCGTTTTTAGCATGATTTGGTACTGCAAATATAAAAATGTTATAACGAATTAGCAAAATAATTTGCAGATTTAATTTTTATGTTTATATTTGCATCGTGAGAATACGATAAGTGCTACTGATTCAAGAGGTAACCTAAAAGTATAATACTATTATATAGCAAAAACGTTACACAAATATATGTCGTCACTAAAAAAAATATCGCTGAAGGATATTGCTGAAGCTGCAGGCGTTTCAACAGCATTGGTTTCGTTCGTTTTGAATGGGAAAAAGAAAGAGTATCGCGTGGGAGAAGAAACTGCCCAACGCATATTGAAAATTGCCAATGAAATGAACTACCAGCCTAATCTTGCGGCCAAAAGTCTTCGTAGTGGCAAAACAAAAACAATAGGATTAGTGGTTTCTGATATTTCCAACCCATTTTTTTCTCAATTAGCGCGTGTATTGGAAGATGAGGCAACCAAACGGGGATATACCGTACTTTTTGGAAGTTCAGATGAGGATAAGGATAAGATGACCCGTGTTGTTAGTAACCTTATTAATAAAGGGGTAGATGGACTCATCATTGTTCCTTGTGACAATTCTGAGAAATCCATCGCTTCACTTGTGAACAATAATATCCCTATTGTTTTGTTCGACCGCTATTTTCCGGAAATCAATGTCAGCTATGTGGCGTTGAATAACTTCAATGCTTCCTATATATCAACCAAACATCTTTTGAATGCAGGCTATAACGCTCCTTGTATGGTGGCTTATGATGTCAACCTTATCCATATGAAAGAGCGTATCCGTGGTTATAAAAAGGCTATGGATGAAGCCGGTAAGAGAAACTTGGCTAACGTGGTCTTTTTGAGGCAGGATGCTCCCAGAAAGTCCGCAGACCGTTTGTTGCCTAAAATGATTGATGGCGGTGTAGACGCTTTTCTTTTTGCCACCAACATGATTTCATTGGCTTGTTTATATACAATAAAGGACATGGGAGAGGGAATTATTGGTAAAATAGGTTTAGTGGGTTTTGACGGTAATCCGGTATTTGACTTTTTTGATGCCCCTATATCCTATATTCAGCAGCCTATAGATGTTTTAGTACAGAAAGCACTTGAAATACTGATAGATATCATTATTAACGGTAATACAGTGCAGTCTGTGCTTGCCGAGGGAGAATTTATTGAAATGGCTCCTTAGGAGAGCTGTTTTTTTTACATGATAGCTTAATCGATTTAGTTAATTTTTATATTAATCTCAATAAAAACAGTTGAACCATGAGAAATTCAAGATTAATCGGTGGAAAGCCGAAAATTGGTATCAGACCTATTATTGACGGTCGCCGTGGAGGTATCCGTGAGTCATTGGAGGATATGACTATGGGCATGGCCCATAAAGTGGCCGAGCTTTATTCTTCTGTCTTACGTCATAGTGACGGCACTTCCGTAGAGTGCGTCATTGCAGATACAACTATCGGTGGAGTGGCTGAAGCCGCCATGGCGGCTGAAAAATTCCGTAATAGTGGAGTGGGTGTCGTACTTTCTGTAACTCCTTGCTGGTGTTATGGATTCGAAACTATTGATATGGACGGAGAGATGCCGAAAGCCATCTGGGGCTTTAACGGTACGGAACGTCCGGGTGCGGTTTACCTGGCTTCGGCATTGGCAAGCCATACACAGAAGGGATTGCCTACTTTTGGCATTTACGGACGTGATGTACAGGAGGTGACCAATATGGAGATACCGGAAGATGTACAGGAGAAATTGTTGCGCTTTGCCCGTGCAGGTATAGCTGTGGCTACAATGAAGGGGAAATCCTATCTTTCAATCGGCAGTGTATCCATGGGCATTGCAGGCTCTATTCCCAATCCTGATTTCTTCCAGGAGTATTTGGGCATGCGTAATGAGTATGTGGATGCCAGTGAGATAGAACGTCGTGTCCAGCTGGGCATTTATGACCATGAAGAGTTCGCACGTGCCATGGCATGGACAGAAAAGTATTGCAAGAGTAATGAAGGGACAGACTTTAATCCGGAACATCTAGTATATTCCCGTGAAGAGAAAGATGCCCGTTGGGAATACGTGGTAAAAATGACCCTTATTTTCCGTGATATGATGATTGGCAATCCGAAATTGGCTGAAATGGGGTTCAAGGAAGAGTCAATGGGACACAATGCGATTGCCGCGGGTTTCCAGGGACAGCGCCAGTGGACGGATTATAAGCCTGACGGTGATTTTTCAGAAGCTATACTGAATACTTCTTTCGATTGGAACGGTATCCGTGAAGCGTTTACTTTCGCTACGGAAAATGATACGCTGAATTGTACTTCAATGCTCTTCAATCATCTATTGACCAATACTGCACAGATATTTGCGGATGTGCGTACTTATTGGAGTCCGAATGCCATAGAACGGGTAACGGGTAAGAAATTGGAAGGTAAGGCGGCAAACGGTTTCATTCACCTGATCAACTCAGGCTCCTGTACGCTTGATGGGACAGGCTGCCAGACACGTGACAATAAACCGGTAATGAAGCCTTTCTGGGAAATTACGGAAGAGGAAGTGGAAGCTTGTCTTTCTGCGACCAAGTGGCATCCGGCCAGTCGCGAATATATGCGTGGCGGTGGTTATTCTTCCCAGTTCCTGACCCGTGGTGAAATGCCGGTAACAATGTGCCGTCTGAATCTCGTAAAAGGTCAAGGTCCGGTATTACAGATTGCCGAAGGCTGGACAGTAAACTTGGATAAGGATGTCTTCAAGGCCATCAATGAACGTACTGACCGTACATGGCCTTCCACTTTCTTCGCTCCACGTCTGACAGGTAAGGGATATTTCCGTGATGTATATACCGTTATGAATAACTGGGGGGCTAACCATGGCGCTATCAGTTATGGCCATATCGGTGCTGACTTGATTACTCTGGCTTCCATGCTCCGTATCCCGGTATGCATGCACAATGTTTCTGAGGAGGATATTTTCCGTCCCAGTGCATGGACCGCTTTTGGCGAGGATATGGAAGGCAGTGACTATAGGGCTTGCAAGAATTACGGACCTCTCTATAAATAAAGGACACAGGCGTTATGTTGAAATCAACCAAACTGAAAAACACTCTGCTGGCAGGTGCAACTGCAATACTTGTATCATGCGGCGGACAAAAAGAAATCAAGATGGGAAGTTATGCTTATGATGCCCGGTTCTTAAAGGACCACGGCATTGAATATACTGAATTGGTATCTGCTGATGGGAATTCTAAAGTGATGGTTATTCCCGCATGGCAAGGCCGTGTAATGACTACTTCCGCTTCCGGCGATGAGGGTGATAGTTACGGCTGGATTAATTATCGTTTCATAAATGAAGGCAAAGTCAGTTCCCAGTTTAATCCGGTAGGAGGTGAGGAACGCTTCTGGCTTGGTCCGGAAGGTGGTCCGTTCTCACTTTATTTTAAGGGAGGACAAGAGCAGGTTTATGATAATTGGATAGTTCCTCCGGTACTTGATACTGAAGCTTTTGACATAAAGTCACAGGACAGCGGTAGTATCCGTTTTGTGAAAGATACCCGTTTGACAAATGCTTCCGGTACTACTTTTGATATGAATATTGACCGTACTGTATCGTTGATGGATGCCGGTGAAGTGGCTGCCGATTTTAATATCCAGCTTACAAATGATATGAAAATTGTAGCTTACAAGAGCGAGAATAAGATTACCAATACAGGTGACAAGGCATGGACAAAAGAGGGTGGCCTTGTATCCGTATGGATGCTCGGCTGTTTTAATCCTACACCGACCACTACTGTATTCATTCCTTATAAGCAAGATGCGGAAGGAACAATCGTGAATGATGAATATTTCGGTAAGATACCGGCGGATAGGCTGATAAAGGAAAATGGTATTATCTATTTCAAGATTGACGGGCTCTATCGTTCCAAGCTGGGATTGCCGGCTTCACGGGCAACGGATATTTGCGGAAGTTATGATTCATCGAAAGGCGTACTCACAATCCTGTGGTGTAGTCTTCCCGAAACTCCTTCAGTCTACGTAAATGGCCAATGGGGACCTCAGGAAGATCCGTTTGCCGGCGATGTAATCAACTCTTATAATGACGGTCCGGTAGAAGACGGTTCTATAATGGGACCTTTCTATGAAATTGAAACGTCTTCTCCTGGTGCGGAGCTGGCTCCCGGTGCCTCATTGGTCCATACGCAAAAGGTGATTCATATACAGGGTAAGGATGAACAATTGGTTCCTATCGTGCAAGATTTATTTGGAGCAGATTTGAATGTAATAAAAACAAAGTTTCAATAGGGTAACTATATAATGGAGAATTCGTATGGAATCAAATAAAATAATACCGAAAGGAATCCTCTTCCCATTCATTCTGCTCACTACTCTTTTCTTTGCCTGGGCTGTGCCGAATAATCTGACAGATACCATGCTTGCAGCTTTCAAGCGCATCATGAGTATGAGTGATTCAAAAACAGCCTGGATACAGGTAGTGTGCTATTTGTTGGGATATGGATGTTGTGCTGTTCCCGGTGCCTTGTTTATCAAGAAATACACTTATAAATCAGGCGTGATGCTGGGGCTTGGTCTATATGCATTTGGGGCTTTACTGTTCTATCCTGCCATGCTTAGCTCGGGAGTGAATGTTGATTTCAGCTTCTTTATGTATCTGCTGGCAATCTTTGTTCTCTTTGCCGGACTTTCAGTTCTGGAGACGTCTACTAATTCTTATGTATTGGCAATCGGTCCTGAAAGTACCGCGACACGCCGTTTGAATCTGTCTCAGGCCTTCAATCCGTTCGGAGCGATTACGGGAGTGGTGATCAGTCAGATTTTCATCCTCTCACAACTGAATGGAATGACGGCGACAGAGCGTGCCCAACTTCCGGCTGAGGAACTAGCCGCCATCCAGGGGCAGGAATTGAATGCTGTTACTACTGCTTATGTGGTACTTGGTCTGGTGATGTTGGTGCTCTTGCTTGCCATCCGGCTTACCAGAATGCCCAATCTTAGTGAAAAAGGTGAAAAAATAGAGTTTGGTGCCACTCTTCGTCGTCTTATAAAGAATAAGAATTATGTATGGGGTGTAATAGCACAATTTTTCAATATTGGTGCACAGATAGCCGTATGGTCATTCGTAATCCGTTATGCTATGGTACAGCTGAATTTTGACGGTGTATTGGCTTCTTTAGGAGAAGCCGCTTCTGCAGATGCTATTGTAAATGCATTACGGGGAGTGGAACCGGTAGCTGCCGCATTCTATAATTGTTGTGAATGGCTTGGATTGGATGACTTGCTGCCGCGTACGGCAGAACAGGCTGCGGCCACTTACTATATCATGTCGCTCATTCTCTTTGTGACCATGAGGTTTGTATGCACTGCAATGATGAAGTACGTGAAAGCTTATAAACTCTTGATAGGACTTGCGCTTCTTGCTGTAATGTGTTGTTTGGGTGCCATGTTCGGTAAGGGCAGTTTCGGCGTCTATTGCCTGATGGGTATTTCCGGATGTATGTCATTGATGTTCCCGACCATTTATGGTTTTGGTCTTACAGGTTTGGGGGATGATACTAAAATCGGCGGTTCATTCATGGTAATGGCTATTGCCGGTGCTGCCGTTCTGACCCAAATTCAGGGTATTGTCTCCGACCAGACAGGTAGTATTATGGCTGCATATGCTGTACCGGCCGTTGCTTTTGCAGTGATTGCCTATTATGGGTTCTTCATTGCAAGAAAACAAGAGTTAACAACCAAATAATGCTTTAGACTATGGAATCAAACAAGAAATACGTTATTGGTCTTGATTTTGGTACGGATTCTTGTCGTGCACTGGTAGTGGATACATATACTGGCCGTGAAATGGCTACGGGGGTAAGTTTTTACCCCCGTTGGAAAGCGGGGCTTTACTGCGATGCACACAACAATCGCTATCGCCAACATCCATTGGATTATATTGAATCCATGACAGAGGCTGTACATATAGCCTTATCTGATTTGAAGGAAGAAGAGATTGCTTCTATTTGTGGATTATGTTTTGACACAACTGGTAGTACTCCTGCTTTAACTGATAGGGCAGGAATGCCATTAGCTTTATGTCCCGAGTTTGCAGAAGAACCGGATGCTATGTTTATTCTTTGGAAAGATCATACAGCTGTTCGAGAAGCTGAGCAAATCAACGCACTGATTAATAAACGTAACCTTGATTATTTACTTTATGAAGGTGGTACTTATTCATCAGAATGGGTATGGTCAAAGGTTTTACATATTATCAACACAAACGTCGCTATAAAGGATGCTGCTTATGCTTGGGTAGAACACTGTGATTGGATGACTGGATTAGTAACTGGTAACACTATTCCGGAACAGATTTTTCGTAGCCGTTGTGCTGCTGGACATAAAGCAATGTGGCATGCCAGTTGGGGTCTTCCTTCCGGCGAAGTTCTCGAAGAACTTAATCCGGCCTTGAAGGAAATGCTCCCCCATCTGTTCACAGAAACCCACACCAGCGACACCAAGGCAGGGGAACTGACACCCGAGTGGGCAGACAGGCTTGGACTTCCCCGAGGAATCGCCGTGGCCGTGGGGGCGCTGGACGCCCATATGGGAGCCGTAGGCGCATCCGTCGCCCCGGGGATACTGACACGTATCATGGGAACATCCACCTGCGACATCATGGTTGCCGGCAAAGACGAGGTAGGCGGACGCTGTATCAAGGGAATCTGCGGCCAGGTGGACGGTTCGGTGCTTCCGGGATTCGTCGGTTTCGAAGCCGGGCAGTCGGCTTTCGGAGACATCTACGCCTGGTTCAGGAAGATGCTGGCATGGACACTGAAAGATATCCCCGGAGGGGAGGCCAGGCAGAAAGTTCTGGACGGCATGCTGGTGGAACTCACCCGTGAGGCCCAGGACATGGAACCCTCCGAGGACGGTGTTGTCGCCCTGGACTGGATGAACGGCCGCCGCACCCCCGATGCGGACCAGAATGTGAAGGGTGCCGTTGCGGGACTCACGCTGGGTACCAGCGCCCCGGAAATATTCCGTGCGCTGGTGGAAGCCACCGCCTTCGGTTCCCGCCGTATTGTGGAGCATATGAAGGGCCAGGGGCTGCGCATTGATTCGGTCAATGCCATCGGAGGTATCAGCAAGAAGGCGCCCTTCGTGATGCAGACGCTGGCGGACGTGCTGGACATGCCTATCCGTGTGGTACGCTCGGAACAGACCTGTGCCTTGGGAGCGGCAATGTTCGCGGCAGTTGCCGCAGGGGTGTACAAGGATATCAACGAGGCGACAAGGCACATGGAGTCGGACATCGAGGCTGAATACCGGCCGGATGAGAAAAGAGCCCTCATCTACGAAAAACTATACAAGAAATATCTTGAACTGGCAAAACTTGCTGAAACCATTAACTAAGTATACAAACCATTAATCTATTTAAAACATGAGAATCAAATCATTAATTTTGGCGGCCTTATGCATGGTCACCGTGGGTGTTTACGCCCAAAGCAACTACCCGTTCAACGGTCTGGACATGAACATGGGTAACCTGTCAAGACTGTCCGATGCGAAGACACGTTCCATCAGTCCCGAGAACTTCACGGGTGAGAAGGGCAAGGGCGGCATGGCCGATCCGGTCAGGGACAAGGACCAGCGGAATGTGGCCAACGCCCACCATGCGGCCAAGGACCTGGGCAAGGGTTGGAAGGTAAACCCCTTCATCATCGTGAAACCGGGAGAGACAATCACGATTGCGGAGATCGAGGGTCCGGGAGCCATCCAGCAGATCTGGATGACACCGACCGGGAACTGGCGCTTCTCCATCCTGAGAATGTACTGGGACGACGAGAAGGAGCCTTCCGTCGAATGTCCGGTGGGTGACTTCTTCTGCAGCGCATACAATGAATATGCACAGCTCTCCTCACTGGCCGTTTGCGTGAATCCGGGCAGCGCCTTCAACTGCTACTGGAAGATGCCTTTCCGCAAGAAAGCCCGTATCACGCTGGAGAACATCAACACCGCCGAGGAGATGCGCCTGTACTACCAAATCAACTACACCTTGACAGAAGTTCCTGAGGACGAGGCCTACTTCCACGCGCAGTTCCGCCGCTCCAACCCGACCCAGGGGTCGCTGCACACGCTGATTGACGGTGTGAAGGGCAAGGGACAGTACGTGGGTACCTACCTGGC
>NZ_QTLN01000047.1:0-8750 GCF_003602735.1 Bacteroides sp. AF39-16AC
AATCTAATTGGGATAATAGTGCTTATCAAAACTTGTGATAACCACTACTATGACGAGAACGAGATTGAGGTGGGCAAGCCTATCCAATGCCAAGTGGCGGTGAACCACATTGTGGAACTCACGGCAGAGGAAAAAGCAGAAGCACGTCAGCAGGCAGTCCGCAGATACCAAGACGAGGAACTCCGCAAG
The DNA here is from genome assembly GCF_003602735.1 of Bacteroides sp. AF39-16AC. NCBI lineage: Bacteria > Pseudomonadati > Bacteroidota > Bacteroidia > Bacteroidales > Bacteroidaceae > Bacteroides > Bacteroides sp. AF39-16AC. The sequence goes on from NZ_QTLN01000047.1 coordinate 190, forward strand.
TTGCAGAACCGCACCAAGCCGACAAAGGCGAAAACAGAAACCCAAGTTCAACCCTCATTATTTGATTTTGGCTTATGAAACCGAGAAACAAATTTGAAAAAGCAGTTCTTGCCCAAAGCAAGAAACTACGCCCGATAACCCCGATACAGATAAATTGGGCATTCCGTAATTGCGTGGAGCATTATGCACACCGCTTGCCGAAAGGTCGTACCACTTGTATGGATTGCGGTCATAGTTGGGTAATGACGGAGCAGACCGAGCATTGTACGTGTCCCGAATGTGGAGCAAGTTTGAAAGTCTGCCTCACCTATCAGCGCAAGGTAAGACAAAAGCAGTATTTCACAACCCTTACCACAAGCGGAGAATACCAAGTGCTACGAATGTTCTTGCTTGTCGTGGGTATGGAGAAAGGGGTTAATGCCAAGTCCTATGCCCTTGAAATCGGGCAGTATTGGTGGAATGAACAAGGGCGTAAGGCTGTTGTTGCCATTCCACGCACATTGGGATGCTACATCGACACGTTCTCATTCGCTTCTCCTTTTGCTATCCGCAATGACAATGAAGCGTACCGCCATATCTCATATTCCCCGATATATCCAAGATATAAGGTGTTGCCGACGCTCCGCAGAAACGGCTTTAACGGCAATTTCCACGACATTGTACCCACCAAACTAATACCGGCATTATTGTCGGACAGCCGTGCGGAAACGCTGTTGAAGGCAGGGCAATATCCCATGTTGCGCTACTATCTGTACCACTCTTTCAATATTGGAGAGTATTGGGCTTCAATCAAGATATGTATCCGCAACGGCTATACTATTGAGGACGGCTCAATGTGGCGTGACACCATAGACCTCCTGCGTCATTTCGGCAAGGACACAAACAGCCCGAAATACGTTTGCCCTGCCGACCTCAAAGTTGAACACGACAAGTTGGTGGCAAAGCGCAACCTGCAAAGGAAACATGAGCGGACTGAACAGCAACGCAGGAAAGCGATTGAGGACGAGAAACAATATCTGAAAGCTAAGGGCATATTCTTCGGACTTGCCTTTACCGACAGCCTTATTTGCGTCAAAGTCATAGAGAGCGTGGAAGAAATGGCAGAGGAAGGAAGGACGATGCACCATTGTGTGGGCGGTTACCACAAACGAAAAGACTCCCTTATCCTATCCGCCACCATTGACGGAAAACGAATTGAAACGATAGAGGTGTCACTAAAAACTTTTGAGGTGGTGCAGTGTCGTGGCGTATGCAACGAGAACTCCGAATACCACGACCGCATCATCGCCCTTGTGAACAAGAACGCCAACCTTATCCGCCAGCGGATGAAAGCGGCATAATATCGACATCTAACAACTAACATTATGGAAGTAAGATTTGAAAGCATGGTTTTCCTATGGGATGATAAAATCCCCACGATGTTCCTTGAATTTATGAACCTCCTCACTCTTTGTCAGAGTGAGGAGCAATTAAGGGCGAGCGTCAAGGACTTTGCCGAGAAACACGAACTTGACAAGTTCTTCCTTTACGGCTTCGGCTCTCATCATTTCTACCTGCACCAACGCTACACGAGCGACCCCGAAATGGTGATGCAACACAGAGTGCTGTCTGTACATTTCTAATCATCTAAATAACAACGACTATGGCAACAAAATGACAATTAACGGAGTAAGCACCTGCCAATCGGCAGGAACGGAGAACTACGAGAAATTCCAAACGGGTATCGACAGACGCAAACGCACCCTTGTGCAATACGACTACCGCCACACGGACGGGGAACTTTTCTCTTGTGTCAAACCCACATTAGACGAATGTCGAGCCGCACGGGACAAGTGGCTAACGGCAAAGGAAAGGAAGGAGGAGAAGCGATGAACGAAGCAGGCTACCAAACGCTGATAGTCAAATTCAGCGAACCCATTACGGCATTGGACGGCATCTTTGACGATGCCGAAGCGTGGGGAGTTGATACCCTAAAGGGGTGGATAGACAGCTATGAAAGCAGCCGTTTCACTGCCATTGACAGCCATACGGCAGTCATCACGAGCGAGTATAGCATGGAATGTCTGAAAGAGTGGCTGGAAAAATGCACACCCATAACCGAGAAAACAGAATTTTGAACATTGGGGCGGTGTCCGCACCGCCCGAACCATAAACCTAAAAGACAACGGATATGATAGCAAAGACAATTTTAGAGCAGATTGGCGGCAGACGCTTTGCCGCCATGACGGGAAGCAAAGACTTCACAGACATGGGCAACGGCTTGCGCATGAGCCTTGCGAGGAACAAGACCAGTGCCAACCGCCTTGACATCATCTATGACGGAGGGGCAGACCTATACAATATGCGTTTCTACCGCAAGACGTTCAGCAAAAAGACATTCGAGAGCAGGACGAAGGACATTGAAACGCACGAGGGGATATATTGCGATATGCTGGAGGAAATGTTCACGATGGTAACGGGACTTTACACCCGCTTTTGAGGGGTGGGCGGCAAAAGCCGCCTACTTTCTTTCATGAGCATGATGGCGGATAAGAAAGTAGGCAAAGAAACCTTTGTACCAATCTACGATAGTATTCACAAAAACAAGTTTTAATCATGGAAACAATCAGACAGAACGGAAAAACCATCTTGTACAGCAACGACGGCATAAGCATAAAGATGGTTTTCAAGAACCTTACGGGCAGGAATTTTCAAGGTCAGGAATATACAGACTATATCCGGCATATCGCAATCGGCAGCATGGGATTTTCACCCGGTATCATAGAGCATTGCAGGGACGGTGAGGTTGCAGGCAAAGGGACAATCCCGAATGTATGAAAACTGAAACTCCGATGAAGTTGGCGGCTTCATCGGAGTTTCTTTCGTCAGACACTTATTCTTTATGGTACATACAGCAGCGCAAACTCAGCCTTCCTTCGTTTGAGCAGCATGGCGTGGCGTTTCCCCTTATAGTTACAGAAAGCGATATACTCCCGGTAGATGTTCCTGTCACCCGCCTCCAGCTTTCGGATTAGCGTGCTTTTGGGTATCTTCCCACTCCCCAAAAGACGGTACGGACCGACATTGTAGGCGAGCGTGGCAAGCAGAAGCGAATCCTTCCCGAACTGCTGGAACATCGCGCAGAACTTCCGCAGGTCTTTTCGCAGAAGCGCGTCCGCCTGCCGCTTCGTCATGGTGCGTGCCGAATACCTTTCCCCCGGCTGCAACCGATGTCCATATCCTACATACGGGTGATGTTTTTCCGAATGCCAGCCCTCAAAATACTTCGTGCATCGCACCGCCCTCTCAAATGGTGGCAGCCGGTAGATAGCCGCCTGCCCGTCCGTTCCCTCATGGCGTCTGTTCCGTGCGGACACGGAACAGACCGCCAGAAGCGAACAGAGGATAGCCATGAATACACGCATCATCGTGTAAAGGGCTTGAAGTTCCCGATGGGGACAACAGTGATAACCCCGTCATCCTTCACGTTTCGGTTGTTGAAGTCAAATTCCAACTCATAGGAGTTGCCGAAATTGTCCTCCACTACCACGATGAAGTTGTGCGCCTCGTCACCTTGCGCCGTGTAGTACAGCCGGAACTTCTCGTTTTCGAGCAGGTAGCGGTCATTGGGCAGGAAAGTGATGCCGTTGTCCATTTTCAGTGTGCCCTCACCCTCGAACTGGAAATACCGGATGGTATAGAGGGTATTGGCGAAATCGCCCGTTTTCTTCAGCTCACAGCGGATTTCCACCGTCTGCCCCTTTGTGACCTTGTTCGGCACGGGCATGGTTTCCACCGTGAAGGGATAGGATTGCTGGATGTCCATATCGTCGTCGCACGATACGAATGTGAATGACACTGCGGCGAACAGGCAGAGTGCCAACGCCTTGAAGATTGATGTTCTCTTGTTCTTGTTGTTCAGTATGTTCATTATTCTTTGATTTTTAGATTGTTGTTCTTTTGTTGTTTTCTTGATACTTGTTGCAGGTACTCGTTCAAGTCCTTGCAGCCTTGATAGATGCCGGAACGGTCTGTCACCTTTCCTCCGTAGCGTGTCCGCAGGGCTTCCATTGCCCTGCGTCCGGCTTCGTCTCGGTCGAGGTAACAGTCGATGCGCTCGTACCCGTCCAGATGTTTCAAAGCCTTTTCCACGTTGGCGACGGAGTTCAGCACAAGGCAGTCACCCGTTGCCAAACCGAGCGTGACGGCGGACAGGAAGTCCATAAAGCCCTCGAACACGCTGCACACGTCCGCCGGGATGTCCCCCGCCTTGACCAGCGACACGTCCTTTGGTGGTACGCAACCCTTGAAACGGCGGCTTCGGGTTTCATAGCCGCCCGACACGTTCGGAAAGCCGACGGCAAAGTACCGCTTACCACGCACGCCGTAGTTCAGGCGGCAGCAGTGGCGGGATGCAACGGCATAAGGGATGCCTCTTTCCTTCAAATACTCCGTCAGCGGAGAGCGGAGCAGCGGGACGGCTTCCACTCCCTCAAAGGCAGGTTCGGACGGTTCCGGCAGGTACAACGGCTTTTCTGCTGCGGCAAGCGGCATACGGGCGGTTTCCGCTATGAATCTCGCCTGCGCCATGAAATCCCCGCTTCGGGTAAACTCCCCGACAAGCGTGAAGATGTCGCCGCCCTTGCCCAAGCCGAAGTCGTACCAGAGCTGTTTCGCCACGTTCACACGGAAGGAGGGCGTGCGTTCACTGCGGTATGGCGCACGATACCACAGCTCGTTTCCGCTCCTTCGGACAGGCTCATGTCCCAGCCGTGCGAGAAAGTCCGCAATGGGTATCTGCCTCATATTCTCAATGTCCGTCCGTTCCATGCGACGTGTCAGTTGATGATTATCTTGACGCCCGCCCCGAACTGCGTATGGAACTTCCGTGTGTCGCCACCCCACAGCAGGCGCTCCCGGAGGTTGGCGAGCAGGGCGATACGGTCAGCCACGTAAAACTCCACATCGAGCGTCAGCGCACCGCCGTAGATGAAGGCGTCCCGGTCATGGAGCGTGGAGCCGTCATGCAGCACTTTCTCGCCCCAATTCACCGACTCATATCCGGCGAGAGCCGAAGCCCCCGCATAGACGAACACTATTTTACGGGCGTCGGAGAGTATCTTGAAATAATAACCGCCCTCCGCCGTGAACTGCGCCACAGGTATGGCGGTATCCTTGTACGGGTTGTTCTTCAAGAGGTATTCGCCACCGAACACCCACTTGTTACCGTTCTTCGTGTAGGTGGAGAGAGCCGCCCCGAAACTGTAACCGCCATTGTTGCCACTTAAACGCATACCGTCCACAAGGTTAGCTCTCAATTCGATGCCCTGCATCTTCGGCAGGCATCGCTGGGCGTGCGCCTGCCCCGTGAACAGGGCAAGCGACACGATGATTATTGCGATGTACTTTCTCATGGTCAGCGCACTTGAAGTTCGTTGATGGTATTGGCACGTACCAAGTCCTCGTTTTCAATCACGAAAGACTGGTGACGCCCCCCGTTCTTCTCGTTGAGTTCCACCACGAGGCATTTGTCGTCGGGAATGGTGAACTTCGCCATCGTGAATACCGTGCGCTCGCTCTTCTTGCCCGGCACGAGTGTGGCGTAATTCTGCGCACGGAGCGGCAGGATAATCTGCTCCTGCACGGCGGTACGCTTCGCCACCTTCTTGTCCACGATTTTCCATGTGATGTAGTCCACATCGAAAGGCACGTTGCTCTGGTTCTTTATCTCCGTGTGGAAATAGAGTAACCCATTATGCGTGTAGATACCTTTCAGCAGGTACTGGATGCCGAATCGCTTGCAGCCGATGTGCTTCACCTCACGCTTGTTCTGCTTGTGGATGGACTTCATGATAAGGCGCACCAGCATCGGGCTTTCGCTGCCCAGTTCCTTCAGGTAGATTTCCTGCGCGTTGTTCGGGCGGTTCACCTTCTCGCCGTCATGGATGAAGTCGCACATCTCCACGTTGAGAAGCAGCGGTTCGGAGGCGTACTTCACGTTAAAAGTATAGAAACTCCCGTCCTCCGTGATTACCGACATATTGGTTTCGTTCGGGAAGTTACGCACGGTAGCTTTCACGCGGATGACGTTCTCCGCTCCGTCGGCTTTACCCGCAATCAGGTCGGGCGAGCCTAAATCGACGTAGCGCACCTCCGAGGGGAAAATGACGTGGACGGTCTTGTCGTAGGTCACTTCCAATCCGTGCGGGGGAACCATGCGGTCGAAGGTCAGCTTCTTTGTCAGCCCGTGATACAGATCGCCGTCCGCCTCCTTCTGCGGATAGACCTCCTTTGTCAAGGTCGGTTGTTGGCTTTGCCTTCCTCCTCCTTGCGAGGCATAGTCAAGCGAGCTTGTCTCTGCTCTCGCTTCGTTCGTCGGTTCACTTCCGTTGTTCTCTCCAACGGTTACGTTCTCCTGCGCGTTGGCAGTTATGATGCCCATAGCGAGGGCAAACATGATGATTACTTTTTTCATTCTACTTTGGATTTTAGTGGTAAATAAAAATTTGGTTGTTGTTTTTTTAGTCGTTGATTGTTATTGTTTTCAATCTCTGTCCTGATATAGCATGACCTTGTATCCGGATTTCAGATGCACCTTGACGGTACGCATCTTCTTGGCGATATACTGGCTCGTGCCTTGTATCAGCCCCTTGCCCAAGTCGGAGGCGAGCTGCGCCCCTGCGTTGGTGGAGATATTAATGCTGCTGCCCAGCGAGCCGCCCATGTTGGCGGCAACCTCCCTGACGGCGTTCATCTCCATCGAGTTTGGAATGAAGATGCCGGGCTGTCCGTCCGTGTCATACACCGCCAGTTCTACCGGGATAATCGTACCTGCGTACTCCAGCGAAGTAATTTCAATATCGAGTCGTTCGCCCTGAATCTTTGCCGTGCCTACCACCACTGCATTGCGGGGTATGATTTTGTCCGCCACTGCCATCGGCTCCAGCAGCCGTAATCTTACCGCCTGCCCGTCAGTCACACTCTGCGCCCCATAGACACACGCCGATATGGTGTTCCTGTCCGATACAGTCGTGACACCCACCGCCGTATTGAAACTGCGGTTGCGCTCCTGCGAGAAGGAGGCGACAAACTCAGCGTTGCTCATCGGCTGTGAGAGCGAAGATACCACCTGATGCGTTACCTGCCTGACAGGTGCAGCCGTGTTCTTTCCGGCTTTCTGCACGGGGTAAGGCTCTGCCGCCTGTCCGACAGGTGGCTGTGTGCCGTTCTGCCCGCCCATGTACTTCGCCGCCAGTTCATAGGACTTCTCCATGAGTGCCACTTGGTCATCCATAGCGGATGCCTTGCCTTTCTCGGTTTCCAGTTCCGATTCCAGCGAGGCGATACGCTCTAACAGTTCGTCCATTTCCGCGTTGTCGTTCTTCGGCTGCTCATAGAAGTTGCCGAGCGTGGTATTGAGGTCGCGGTAGGCAGCTGCGGAGGATTGGATGGTTTTCGGAGCGGATGATTTTGCTGTTGCATCTTCCGCATTTCCGGGATTAGCAAGGTCGAAGTCCCTGCCGCCGTCCGTTTCCGCCACCTCGCGGTCGAACATATCGCCCAGTTCCTGCATGGCGCGGCTGCGGTTCTCCTGCCGTTCCTCCATTGCTCCCTGTTCGTAGGCTTTCGCCTTGTCGCCGATGATCTGGCGGTTCGCCTTGTCAGCGTCGGGCATTTCGATGTTGTAACCACCCGTTCCCGGTTGCTGCTCCTTGTCGGAAGACGGGGCGAATATCAGCCACATAGCACCGATGAATACCAGCACTATAGCGGGCAGCACTATCATTTTCTGACGTTTCAGCCTTTGGGCTTCGGTCAGCGGCTTGCGCTCCTTCTTCGGTTTCCCGTTGTCGGGAGCCGCCTTGTTCTCGTTTTTAGGTTCATTCTTCGTCTGTTCCATATAAATAAGGTATTACATTATGATTGTTGTCCGGCTTTATGGACAGTTCCACCTGTCCGGCATGGTCTGTTACCATCCGGCTGCCGTCATTCCTGCCGATTTCATAGACGGCTTTGCCGAAGGTGTAGAGGGCAAGCACCGCAAAGGCGGCGAGCATCGCCAGCACGATGCGCCTGCGTGTCTTCGGGGGCAAACCGTCCAGATAGCCTTTGAGCCTTGCCACCAGCATTTTCTTTTTGTCGTGGAGCTTCCAGTACGCACGCCAAAATGATTTTTTGATTTTCTTCATGTCCGTTTACCTTTTGATGGTTTGTAAATCCTTGTTCTCGATGATGGTGAATCCCTCGATGGTGAAACCGTTGGGATTGTCGTCCGAACGGGACGAGTTCAAGAGGCGGCACGTAGTCACGAGGCTGCGCTCGGTGACGTTGCTCTGCCGGATGATCTTCTGCGTGGCGTAGGTCACGGCACGGTAGGGATAGCCGTTGAAATCGCACACCACGCTGTCCACCTTCAACACCTGATTGATGTTCCCGGCGATGATGCGGTTGTAGTACCCCTTCTCGGCAAAGTCCGAATAGTAGTTGTACACGCTTTTGTCCGCTAATAGCAGGGCGCGTTTCACGTTATGCTGTAGCTAACACTTGAAAAGGGACCCGGAACAACATTTAAAAAGTGCCCC
>NZ_QTLN01000048.1:0-450 GCF_003602735.1 Bacteroides sp. AF39-16AC
ATCATCCGGAGCTTCGGCATTGCCGAAACAACCTCCTTCTTCCGTATTGCAGTCCCTTCCTTTTACCGTTTGTCCCGGCAGTCCGTTGCTAACCCGTTCCCCCCTGTCACTTGTGGCAGGGAGATAGGAGTATGGTTTTGCTTGCAAAACCGTATGGCTTGTTTTACTTTCCGTACTGCCCTTTTCCTTGTTTTCTGCCTCCCCTAATGTGCTTTTTTCATAGCTCCATCTGAGATCCTTTGTTTTTGAACGGCAAATTTATTTCGGTGGATGGATACGAAAGAGTTCCGGTCTTCGCCCTTTGTCCCGAAAAAAATAACGCCGGACGGCTTCGCTGTCCCCAACATTTTTTGTCGTCCAAAACTTTTCTTAATCCCTCCTTCCTTATTGTTGTGTGCCGTAAAAAAAAGGCTCATAAACTCAGATGGGGCATGAAAGCTCAAAAAAAAA
>NZ_QTLN01000048.1:460-8253 GCF_003602735.1 Bacteroides sp. AF39-16AC
TGGGGCATGAAAGCTCAAAAAAAAAGTCGGCAGAAAGAAAAGGCCATCCCGGAAAGGGGTTTAAAAAAAGGTCTTTAAATCTAGCTGAAGCATAAGTTTAATTTTAATAGATAAAAGACTATGGCACATCAGAGTAAATATCCTAGTTTAGACAGACAATGGCATAAGATGATGTTTTCTTTCTTTGAGTATCTTCCTATGCAATATCGGCAGGCAACGGAAAGAGAATGGCAAATTCGTAAGATGATATGGAGTTTTAAGGATGGAAAAGCTTATTTGAATATAGCTTGGATGATAGCGAATAAGTTACATCAAGTTTTTGGTGATGATGTTAAGAATATTGTTTTTGCTTGTGTTCCGGCTTCTTCCGCTGATAAGAATGAACTTCGTTATAAGGGGTTTGCTTCGGCTGTGTGTAAGTTTTCAGGTGCTATCAATGCGTATGAACATATACGTGTCAGTGGAGATCGTTTGGCTATTCACGAGAAATTTGACAGCAAGTCGCTTCAAAAAGTACAAGTGATAGAATTTGACAAGGACTTTTTTCGGGGTAAGAAAATCTTGGTATTTGACGATATTTTAACAAAAGGGTTTTCGTATGCTCGTTTCGCATGTCAGTTGGAAAAAATAGGAGGTGAGGTTTTGGGAGGTTTCTTTTTAGGTAAAACAGTTGTCCGTATGTTATAAGATGAAAGAAAAAGAGAGTTATATAGAGAAGCAGAAGGATATCTTTGGAGATACTACTTGGTTCACTTATCGTTATGAGGTGAATGGAATGGTGTATGAAACTTCGGCAGGTTCGTTGGATATATGTAGAAAGGCACGTGATAAATGGATGAAAATGATGTCCGTTGCTTTTACCGGTCATAGAACGATACGAACAAATAAATATGCTTTGTCCGTATCGTTGAATGAAGAGGTACGTTTCTGCTATGAGAATGGAATCCGTTTTTTCTATATTGGTTGTGCGGTTGGATTTGACATGATGGCTGCTCATACCGTACTTGAACAAAGGAAACAATATCCCGATATGGTTTTGGTGGCGGTTGTTCCTTATGTCGGGCAAGATGTGTATTTCAACAAAGAGGACAAACAGAGGTATGCTGATATTTTGCGCCAAGCCGACAAGGTGGTAGTTCTATCCGAATATTATTATGCCCAATGCTATGCCCACCGTAATGATTACATGATTTCACACGCCTGTAGGCTGATTGCCTATTGGGATGGAAAATCTGCCGGAGGAACTTCTTATACGTTTAACAAGGCACAAAAAAAGAAATTGGTGATATACAATCTGTTTTGATTCAGATTGTATATCGTTGTTTTCCAGCGGTATGATCAAACGTGGCGATGTCATACTGTCTGGTTGCTGTAAGTGCTAATACTTCCGATGCAAAAGAGAAAGACACAATAAATATGAAAAGCAATGATAGATGAATTTTACTTAATTGTTTTACCTTTGTAAAACATTAGTGTCCCATTAAAATTGGGACGAATTAAAAATTAAATAAACTTGGCCCATTTGGTCCGAATCGTTCTTTGTCATTTTGAAATTTAGTTTTATCAAAGAGGTCTCTCAGATGAGTCTTATCAGTCAATGAGATGCTCAGTATTTGTAACACTTCATATGTACTTCTGTTCAGTTGCATATCGTGTTGAATGATTGCCACCAAACAGTAAGCGCATATAGCAGCATATATCTGTATTCGAACAGCATTCTCTGTAGTTCCCCAAAATCTTTTGATTTTAAGGTGCTGCTTGAGCCATTTGAAAAACAGCTCTACCTGCCAGCGATTTTTATAAAGTTCAGCAACTTGAAGCGCAGATATATGCATCGCATTGGTTATGAATGTAAATTCTCGTTCTTGTTCTTCATCCCAATATTTAACCAATCTAAGTGGCTCTGGATAATATTGTTTAGGATAGAATCCTGTCAGAAATACACTTGCGTCTGAAAGCACATTCTTAGGCAGCCTACGTTTCCATTGGATGGATTTGTACCCGAGATTCTTTTTTGCTCTGACAACAAAGTAGGCTTCAATTTGATGAATTTTATACAGTATTTTGAAGTTGTTATAACCGCGGTCAAAGATGTAATAAGAGCTTGGTTCATAAGGAATTTCAATCATAACTTTAGAATCGTGTACGGATGCTTCCGTGATATGAAAGAATGCAGGAATCTGTGTTTCCACATCATATAATGTATGCACTTTGATACCACCTTTCTTTTTGCGGAATTTTGCCCACCAAAAGACTGAAAGGCACAGGTCAATAGTAGTCGAATCGAAAGCATAAACGTTACCGCCAAGTTTGAAAATATGATTAGCACACTTTTGTCGTGCTTCGCTAACCAGGTAGTAAGCATATTCTTCAAAGATGTGATAGTCTCTATCTTGATTTGCTCTTGCCAGCGATGACTTTGATACATTTTTACCCATTCCTAAATGATAACATTTGGAATGATGAGCTTCAAGAGCAACTATCAAATCTCGCAGACTTTCACGATTAGAAAGTTGACCAAACATCAAAGCAAGTAGTTGATTCCAGCAGGTGAAGTGCTTCACATATTTATCACCATCATACTTGGTGACTATGCGGTTAAACTTACTTCGATTCAGAAATGAAGCCAATTGAGCGAAAACGTATTTGTCTTGGAACATATGCCATCGGATTAATCTGATGCAAAGCTACAAATTCAAGTCCGTTCGCTCGGAAAATCGCTGTAACTAACTAAATTTCAAATATTTCAAAGAACTCTTTTAGATTTTAATGGGACAACAATGTTTGTAAAAGGTAAAACAATATGCGTTTTTCAGATACAGAGAACAATATGACCTTTTGCATAGGTGTGTGTTGGTTAGGAACTCCAAATATGGAGTCGTTGCAGAAAATAATGATGAACTTGAATATTATTGATAAGGATGGAAACAATGGAAGCTAATGAACTGATGCGATATGCCTATGAATTACTGCAAGGGCATTCGAATGAAGAATGTGCCCGAATATTAAGAGAAGTGGTGGCCGAGTGTCAGGTGTGTATAAAGAACTGTGAAGAAGGTGTTTTCGAAAATATGCTAAAGTAATAACAACAAGAATATGGAAATTACTCATAAAAATCAAGGAGAACTTGACTCAACCATGCTCCCATTCGTGATGAGAGAGCTGGTAGAACTGGTCATGAAGAAAAAGGCATTGCCTTTAGGCGATGCACTGTATTATATATATTCTTCCAAGTTGTATAAATCTTTGCTGGATAAGAGTACCAAGTTATGGTATTCAAGTACATTGTCGCTTTATGAAACATTGGAGAAGGAAAAAACAGAAGAAAAACGACGGTATAACGGTGACACGAAGATCCTGCTTTTCAAGATGTTCTGCATTGAGAATTATAGGGAGGAAAAGAAACAAAGTGCGGAAGAAACCTTGTTGTTGTTTTCGGACTATGGGGTTTTTGATTTTTTGGATGAGACTTTTGAAATGCTTCATACCCAAGACCCCGAATATATATTAGATACTATAACGACTTATATCAATAAAAGAAAATGAGACTATTTCATGGATCTACAGTTACCGTGAAACGCCCTAATATACAGAAAGGACGGAAGGCTACGGACTTTGGGAAGGGATTTTATACGACAACCAACTTTGAACAAGCAAAAAAATGGGCTTTGTTGAAGAAGAACAGGGAACAGAGCGAAAAAGCAATCGTCTCTGTTTATGAAGTTCCCGATGATATTCTTGATAGGGAATATCCGGTTCTTCGGTTTATGGGTGCGACAAAAGAATGGCTGGAGTTTGTTGTCAACAACCGCAGAGGAAGAGAAAACGGTGACTATGACCTAATAATGGGGCCTGTCGCAAATGACCAGTTATATGCGACAATTCGGCTTTATGAACAGAGAGTTGTTACGGCTGAAGCCGCTATTGAGATGCTGAAAGCGCATAAGTTGTTCAATCAGCTTTCATTTCATACGGTAACAGTCGCTTTGTTGTTGAAGTTTGTTGAATCAATTGAAGTGGGGTAAAGAATATGTGAAGTGAAAATAGGGGGAAGTTTATCCCCCAATGGTAAGGTTGTTTTTTGCGTCCACTTAGTTTTTTCCCACCCACCCTTTCAGCGGAGTGACTGCCCGGCAGTCTGTTGCTTACCCATATGTCCTAGCCTTTTAGGGCTGTAGATAGGTAGTTGGATATTTCGCTGCCAAATCGGCAGTCCGCTTCAATCGTTTGCTTGCTTTTCTCCGAGTGGAGCCTTTCTGCTTTTCCGGTGGTGTAATCTTCTTTTATTGGAAACAGGTGTAGTGGCTGTATGCCTGTGTGGTTATGTTCTCCCGCAGAATCCGCAAGTCAGTTCTTCCGTTGCAGCTTTTCATTTTATCGTGCAGTCACTTTTTTCGATACGTGGAATATGATATGCTTCATTCTTCGGCTTCATTTTTTTAAAAGGAATTGCAGATGTTTCTTCCGGTGTGTCGATAGGCGGCTGACCATCTTTTCGGGATGTGCCATGCTTGCTGTCTAACCGGTTGTTTTTTGCATCCTTTCCAAACCTGTTACTGATTTTCAAGTTTTGTCTTTTTCATATCATTTTTTAGGGAAGTCAAATCATTTTCCGTTGCAAATATAGATTGTTGCTAACCCCTTTTACGGGGATAAGGGGACGATTCACAAACACCACGTTGTTATTCGTCTGAAATCTTCCTTTTTTTGCCTTGCATAAAAAGCGTATTTAACCCGAATTATTTGCTGCCATCTTCACCAATAAAAAAGTTACAAATCTTCCTTTTTCCGGCCAGCATAAAAAGAGTATTTATATCTTTTTTCATGGTGTCCCCCAAAGCCAACAATCAGTTATTGCACTGTAAAATTGATTAATTAACTTCTAAAAAATCAGAGATATGAAAAAGATTGAAAATTCATTCGCAGTAACAGGCAGGATTTGTAGGGATGCAGAAATCCATTTATTCGAAATAGTAAAGGTTGCACACTTCTCTATTGTGGTCAGTCGCATAGGCAAGATAAATGAAGAAAAAACATTTGTTTCCTCTGTTATGAAAGTTGAAGCCTGGAGTAAGATGGAAGACCGCTATGCTTTTTGGATACTGCAAAAAGATGTACTGATTACCGTTGAAGGCTACTTTAAGCCGGAAGAATGGACGGATTCTAAAAGTGGGGAGAAACGTAACCGCATTGTGATGGTAGCTACTAAGTTCTACCCGACTCCGGAAAAATAAGAACCCCCGGACTAAAAAGAAAAAGCAATCAAACGATTGAAGCGGCACAAGGTCGCTTCAATCGTTTGCTAATGCGGCAGAAGATTATAAAAAAAGTGTTTCTTAATTTGGTGATTTTCAGATTTATCGGTATTTTTGTATCAAAAATGATACCTAAATATGTTTTTCTATGAAAAGATTATATGATACATATACAATATACGAATTTTCAGATGAATGTATTGTAAAGGAAATCTGCAAGAGAGTTAAGTCTATAAGACTTAGCTGCTGTTTTTCCCAGCAAGAATTTGCGGATAAGGCAGGAGTATCTATCGTTACTATTAAGAGAATAGAATCTTGTAAAGTAAGTGATATTGCCCTAAGTACATTGCTTAAGATTTTGCGTATAAGTGGAACTCTTGAAGGCGTTGTCGGTTTGGTTCCGGAACTTCCAGACTCCCCTTTCCTAATCAATGAAAAAACAGGTAAAAGAATACAAAGAATTAACGGTAAACGTAAGATGGTATGAAGAAAGAGCCGATTATAGTGAATGTATATCTGTGGGGGACTTGCATTGGCAAATTGAATTGGGACTTTGAAAAGCATTGTTCTGTATTCCAATTTACGGATGAATATAGGAAACAAGATTATGATATATGCCCTTCCACACACCCTAAGAGAACCCCTTTGTTTGCGTCTTTCTATGGGAATAAAGATAAATTATATCAAGGGCTTCCGGAATTTCTTGCAGATGCGCTTCCTGACAAATGGGGGGCTTCCCTATTTGACCAATGGCTCACGGATAATAATATAAAGGTTACGGAATCATTGCCTCTATTGAAGCTCTCTTATATTGGCAAGAGGGCTATGGGAGCATTGGAATTTGAACCGGAATTTAATGATGATGCCATCCATGAGTCAGTAAATATGTCATCATTGGCAACTTTGGCTTCTAAAATATATAATGATCGAGATGCTGCTGTCATATCACCGGAGGATAGCCTCACGATGAAAAAGTTGATATATCTTGGAACTTCTGCCGGTGGCATGCGCCCGAAGGCAGTGATTGCCTATAATCTCGAAACGGAAGAGTTTCGTTCCGGCCAGGTGGATTTGCCTGAAAATTTTAAGCAGTATATCATCAAATTTAAAGAAGCAGATGACTCTCCTACCACAGAGATAGAAATGGTATATAGCGAAATGGCAAAGGCGGCGGGAATCAACATGATGCCATGCTTCCTGAAAGAAATTGATGGAAGAAATCATTTCGTAACGGAAAGATTTGATCGTAAGAATGGAGAAAAGCTCTTTAGTCAGACCCTTGCGGCCATTATGCCGGGTGCAGATGATTATATGAAGCTGTGTTGGATAGCAGAGACTCTGAAACTTCCCCAGGAAGACAAAGATCAGATATTTATCAGAATGGTATTTAATTATGTCGCAGGTATATCCGATGATCATAATAAGAACATATCGTTTATCATGGATAAGGCAGGGGTATGGCGTTTATCACCTGCATATGATGTAATGTTCACGGCAAATACATGGGAAAATTCTTCAGCACACATTCATTCGATGGGCGTGATGGGCAAAAGGTCTGCCTTGACTACAAGTGATTTCGTCAACTTTGCCGAGGATTTTGTAGAGGAGCCCGAAAAGAAGATATTACAGGTGTTCGATGCTGTAAGCAAATTTCAATCGTTATGCGCCACGTATGGCATAGATAAGGCTATATTTGATAAAATCCAACATGTATTGGATGGATTGGTCACTGATGATTTGGATTTGCTGCAATTAACTTAAAGAACAGTAGATGGTGATAGTTGCTCCAGTCTTTTCTGGAACGGCTTTCTTTTCTTTTGAGATCTTTATACCCCTATTTGTTATTTTGGAGAAAGTCACATGTTTCCCACCCACCCTTTCAGCGGAGTGACTGTCCCCGTTTCAGGATTTCTCATAGTCACTCGCAGGCTCCGTGATTGTGTGAAATCCAGGAATGGGGAAGGCAAAGGAGAGAGGCATATCCGGTCTGCTTTCGGAGCTTCGGCCACATCGAGACAACCTCTTTCCGGCGGCTATGCCACTCTCCTTTTATTTGCCCGGCAGTCTGTTGCTTACCCATATGCCCCAGCCTTTTAGGGCTGTATATAGGTAGTCGGATATTTCGCCGCTAAATCGGCAGTCCGCTTCAATCGTTTGCTTGCTTTTCTCCGAGTGGATGCCTTTCTGTTTTTCCGGTTGTATAATCTTCTTTTTCCGGAAACAGTTGTAGTGGCTGTATGCCTGTATGGTTATGTTCTCCCCGCAGAATCCGCAAGTCTGTTCTTCCGTTGCAGCCTTTCATTTTATCGTGCAGTCACTTTTTTCGATACGTGGAATATTGTATGCTTCATTCTTCGGCTTCATTTTTTTAAAAGGAATTGCAGAGGTTTCTTCCGGTGTGTCGATAGGCGGCTGACCATATTTTCGGAATGTGCCATGCTTGCTGTCTGACCGGTTGTTTTTTGCATCCTTTCCAAACCTGTTGCTGATTTTCAAGTTTTGTCTTTTTCATATCATTTTTTAGGGAAGTCAAATCAT
>NZ_QTLN01000049.1:0-7294 GCF_003602735.1 Bacteroides sp. AF39-16AC
ATCAAATAAATATGAAAGAAACTGACATAAACAAATGGGCAACATTAATGATCGAAAAGATAAAGCAGGTGGAAGACAACTGGCAAAAGCCTTGGTTCGGGATAAAGGGTGGGGGACTTCCGCAAAATATCGAGGGAAGAACCTACAACGGAGTAAATTCTTTCATGTTGTTTCTACTTTCGGAAAAAGAGCAGTACAGCCTGCCGGTCTATATGACCTTCATGCAAGCCAAAGACAACGGCCTTAACATACTGAAAGGAGAAAAGTCATTCCCAGTCATTTACTGGAATTTCTCAGTAAGAGACAAGAACGGAAAGAAAATACCTTTCGACGTATATAAGAACCTGGATAAAAACGAGCAGCAGGAATATAAGGTCACGCCGTTTCTGAAGACATACAATGTGTTCAACGTACAGCAGACCAATCTTCAGGAAACGAAACCGGAGAAATGGGAAGCATTGAAGGAGCAATTCAAGATACCGGCCATCAAGGACGAGCAAGGGATGCTCACCGTGCCTCTGATTGATGCGATGGTACGGGAACAGCAATGGATCTGCCCCATTTATTCCAAGGAAGGAAATAGTGCTTACCATGCAAGGGGAGAAGATAACCATATCGTCGTACCCCTGAAGGGGCAGTTTAAGGACGGAGAGAATTTCTACTCCACACTACTGCATGAGATAGCGCACTCGACTGGAGAACCTGAGCATCTGAACCGGGAAAAAGGCGTGATTTTCGGAGACAAGCAATATGCCAAAGAGGAACTGGTTGCCGAACTCACCTCCGCTACCGTCGGGCAAAGCCTGGGAATATCCACCCATATCCGGGAAGAAAATGCCATGTATCTAAAAAACTGGCTGGGAGCCTTGAAAGAAGATCCCAAATTCATCTACAACATCCTTGCCGATGTAGGAAAAGCCAGCAATATGATTCAGGAACATACCGCACGGATGGAACAGTACCTCACACCGGAGGAACGGTTCACGCAGGCCGTCCTGCAAGACAACCGTCCGGTATTGGAGCAGATGAAAAACGAAGGTTTTACCCCTTCATCACGGTTATTGGAAAGTGTTGCGGCAAACCATCCTACAGCCGACAACCTTGAAACGCTACACAGCACTTTCGGCATTTCGCTGCCTTCCATGGAAGCGGAGCCAGCCATGAAAAATATGAATGAGCCACAGCTCGGATTATAAACTTTTAAAAACCATCATTATGTTTACAGGACAAATTATCGGTTATGTCGGTGCGGATGCCCGGCAGAACAAGAACGGAAAAGGATTCAACTTCCATGTATCCACCAAGTACAAGAACGTGAACAACGAGGAACAGACCCTATGGGTATGCTGTTTCGTGAATTACGAGAGTAAAGTCTTTGAGTATCTGAAAAAAGGGACACAGGTATATGTCTGCGGCGATGTGTATGCCGATGTATTCCAGAAGGATGACGGTAGCCACATCCCATCCGTCAGCCTGACCGTCTCACGCATTGAGTTACTGGGAAAGGCAGAGAAAAAAGAGAGCGGTGACGGAACGGCATCCGGACAACCCCAATAACAGCAACGGCCATGGAAAGAGAGAAGAAAGACCTGTCATTCATCCTGATCCTGCTATCCACGCTCATCGGGACAGCCGTACTGTTTCAGTGGGCTATCGTTACGGGATTATACGCTCCACTACGTAATCCGGCCATGTGGGAAAGGCTGATGGAGAAGGATATCCTATTCCGGTTTCTCTACGTTATCCTGATCGGAGGCCTCGCTTTTCTCTTTCCGGTTGGCAAAGTGAAAGACGAAAACAAGAAATGGGTTTACACCAGTATGACACTGGTTACGGCATCCATGCTGGTTGTCGGATTCAGCCGGTTATCAGCGTGGTATAACCTATTTGTATTTCCCATTCTATTCGTAGCGTACACGCTGCTTGTCATCAAGACTCTGCCTTATTTCATCCGGCGTCATGCCCAATCCGATGATAGCATTTTCGGGTTAAGCCGGGAAGAATCGGCTTTCTACTTCCGCTTTGAAACCGCCTCCGGGCCGCTGGTCATCCATAAGCCGCAGCAGAATGTCTATATCGACGGCGGTCCGGGAAGCGGTAAATCAGAGAGCTGGATCAAGGGAATCATCTACCAGTGCGCCGAGCGCAACTATGCCGGATTCGTGTACGATTGGGAGGGTGATCCCACCAAGGACAAGTCACCCATCCTCTCACGTATCGCATACGGAAGCATCGAACATTTCCGGAACAAGGGGATGGAAACACCCCGTTTCGCCTATATCAACTTTGTGGATATGTCACGCACGGTCAGGGTGAACGTACTTTCTCCGCAATACATGTCAAAGGGAAACGAATCGCTATTCATCCGCAATATCATCATGACACTGATGAAGAATCTGGAAGCAAGCTGGAAGGAAAAGACCGACTTTTGGGCCAACAATGCCATCAACTACGTCTATTCAATCGCCTATAAATGTTTCAAGGAAAGGAAGCTTGGTATCTGTACGCTGCCCCATGTGATAGCCCTTGCCCTTTCTGACAGCAACCTAGTATTCCACTGGCTGTCGGAAGATCCTGAAATCGCATTGAACATGTCCTCCATGCTGACCGCCTGGAAACTGGGTGCACAACAGCAGACAGCCGGAGCCGTATCATCCGCACAGACTCCGTTGGTACTCCTGAACAACAAATACATCTTCTGGGTGTTGTCGCCACTTCCCGAAGAAGAGTTCTCTTTGGATATAACCAACAAGGAACACCCAACGCTGTTATGCGTAGGCAATGCGCCCACCATCAAGGAAGCCGTTTCCCCTGCTATTTCCTGCATCGGCAGCGTCTTGATGTCACAGATGAACAATCCCGGCAAAGCGACCAGCATATTCATGGTAGATGAATTTCCGACCATCCTGTTGCAAGGCATTGACACTTTCATCGGAACCGCCCGGAAGCACAATGTCGCTACCATTCTCGCCGTTCAGGACTTCAACCAAGCGGTCAGGGACTATGGAGAGAAAAGTGCCAACATCCTGAAAGCCTCCTGCGGAACGCAGGCTTACGGTATGACCGGAAATGAGAAGACCGCCAAAGACATCGAGAACTTGCTTGGGGAGAAGAAAGAAGCGCAAGAATCTTATTCACACCAAGCCGGTGGCAATAACAGTGTCACGGAGAGCCTGCAAAAAGAAAAAGTCTTAAAGGCAAGGGACATTGCCGGACAAGCAGCCGGACACTTCATTGGCAAGATTGCCGGAGGCAAGCCGCCATTCTTCAGCGTGCAGATGGATATGTGCCGTTTTGAAGAGAAGGAGATACCCCGTTTCTCCTTACCGGTCAAACTGGGCAACGGCAAAGAAGAGATGGAACTGGAAATCCTGGAAGAGATTATCCAGCAGAACTACATCAAAATCATTGAAGATGTCAACGCCATCCTCAAAAAGATAGAGGACAAATTAAAAGAAAAGTCAGCAGTTCCGCCAACCGGGACACACAAGACAGAACAAAAAATCATCCGATAACATTCAACAAAAGAATCCTACCATGAGAAAAATTCATTCATTATTAGCGGCAGCCTGCTTATTGGCCGCTTCATGCAACAAAGAGGAAATCCAATCGGAAACAGACAAAGCCGGCATGTATCACATCACCGTAGCCGTAACCGGTTCCTCACCCAAAGGCAGTGTGCATATATATAATCTTGACGGCGTGAGATTCAGGAACGAACGCACCGGTACCTCCGCAGCTTCCGTAGATGAGAGTTTCACCGATAAAGCGGAATACAGCACGGAAAAGCCTGTCAGCCAAATTACCGTGCAAGGCATTCTCTATTCAAAAGAGAGTGCTATCATCACCATGCAGATAAAAAAAGACGGGGAAAGCGTATTCAACCAGAGCAAACAGTTGGAGGCCGTTCCCGGTATAGACACTACTGTTGATTTGGTTTACAGTACCTTGAAATAAAAATGCAGACGAATCAAAAAACATATACTTTCTCTTCCATATTTAGATGATATTTCTTATCTTTATGAAAGATAATCTTTCTCATTTATAATCTAAGCTCAGATAAAATGAGATTCAACTAATCCAGTCAACGTTATGAAAGTCGATTTCAATCAGATAAAAACAACCATTTCTCTGCCCGATTTCCTGCTGGAACTAGGATGGAAAATCGTGGAAGGCTCTTCCAACTCCTGTCCCAAAATGAGCAACGGAACGCATACCATCGTCATCAAGCGGAACTCGCAGAACCAATACACCTATTGGGACGTGCATAGTGACAGCGTGCGTGGCCGCAGTATCATGGATCTGATGCAGGAACATCTATTTGAAACAACCGGAAAAATGCCGTCCTTGCGCGAGGTGGGGGAGATCCTTCAGAACTACATCAACACCAACCGCATCACGACACCCGAAAAAAGCCGGTATGAAGTAGGTAACACAAGCATGAGAGCGGACGAACTTCAATTCTACTTGAGCCAGCTACAACCCTACAAGGGCAATTATCTCCAGAAAAGAGGTATCCTGAAAGAAAGCATTGAAAGCCGGTTCTTCAAAGACACTTTCTTTATCCGTGAGGTAAAGAACAAAGGGAGTGTTTACCGCAACGTGTGCATCAAGATGTACAATGAAAACGGTGTGCAAGCCATTTCTCAACGAAATGAAACATTCAAAGGGATTATCGGTGGCAAGTTCGACTGTCTGGCGACCAGCAACCATGACAAAAGCCGCCCGATAGACATTCTCTACATTGGGGAGTCATTTATAGACTGTATCTCCCACTATCAATTACGCCATTCCGGAAACGACCTCAATCTTGTATATGTATCTACGGAAGGGACATTCACGGAAGGACAAATGAGGCTATTACGCCTGATTCTTGACAAGAACCAGGTAAAGGAGCTCCGGAGCATCTTTGACAACGACAAACAAGGGCACAAGTACACTCTATGGCTGCATCGTTACTTTCATGGCGATACGACTGATGTCGAGAGCCTGAGTAACGATGAACTCCGCAACAAGGTACGGAAACTGAAGAACGTCGAACTTTCGGAAAACAAGGATTGGAACGATGATCTGAAAATCTCGTGTGGCATCTGTTCCTCCACGGAGGACGGCCAGTAACCTCATAGATTTGCTCCATCACATAATACGACAACCTATAAAATCAGATCAATATGAATATCAAGCATTTATTTTTTTGTATGCTGCTCATTGCCTTTTCCTCATGCAGCAAACCCGGCTATGAGAAGGCCATTGCGGAATGGGTTCAGACAGATTCTCACGGCACCTGGACGGATTTAAAGTTCGAACTACTGGAAGTGTTGGAAACAGAAGACGTCACCGTATCGGACAGCCTGTGCTACCTGAACAACAAAAGCGCACAATTATCCGCTGTCATACAGAAAGCGGAAAGTCCCCGTGCCTTATTCAAACCGTCCTTTTCCGCCTATATGGAAGCCGAAAAAAGCCTGAAAGCAACGGATGCCATGAAAGCCATGTACCTGCACCGTGACAGTACGGAAGTTATCGGCAAGATATTAAAATGCAGGTATGCCATCGTCCAGCCACACTCAGGGGTGCAGCAGAAAAAGACGGCTTCTTTCCTATTGTCCCCCGACATGGAAAAATGTATCGGCAAACTAAAGCCGACAAGCAAATAATCCGAGCGTAACGATGTGTAGCGACAACGTTTTTTGGGGTTCTTTTTTGGGCGTCTTCCAAAAAAGAACTCCCACACATTTAGATGTGTGGGCTATTCATTACACTACCATCCTTTCCCTTATCAACGGTATATTATCCCGTACCAAATTCAGAATCCGGTCATGATAGGCTGATAATTGGTTAGACTTTCCACGACACTGGCACACCTCCATCCTGCTAAGTGAAAACTCCACCGTTTCCATGCGCCTTCCATCCACCGTTGCCGACATTATCAACGAATCTTCTCTCTTATAATAGGCGTTGCTGAATACACAATGATGCAGCAACTTTCCCTCTTTGTAAAAGTCCGAAAGGCTTTCCAATACCCGAACCATAATATTTCCATCCGCAAACGAAAGATTAAAGAAACGTGATTTGGCAGCAATATAGTCTTTTTCATCCTTTTCAGAATATTTTTTCTTACATTTCCCCATCACCCAATCATGCGCTTCTTCTACATTCAACGGACACAAATAATGAGGATTTCTCGCATCCAATTTATTTTCTATCAGCATATCCACATAGTCCAGCCACAAGTCCGCATCATGTATCACATAGTCATGTCTTAAACAGATTTTTACATACGTCCAATACTTATCTATACCGTATTTTCTCTCTAAAAATCTCAAGAACAAATTCATTTGCCCTGCCTTATATAATATCTCCATCCGATTATCAGTTAATAATGTCATAAAGAAGGAACTCGGACAAATATCATAAAAGGCACCCTTAAATCCATTCCTCGTAAGTTCGGGTATCACTTTCATTCTCGGATAGATAACTGCCGGGCAAATATCATAAATACGGTCATGATGCACATTCCGCTTACGCAATTCCAAAGAACTTCCATATATCCATGCATCGTAATAAAATATAGACATGCCCCGCAGCAAAGACAGCGTTTCTGTCTTGCCCTCTTTATTCATCCAACACTGTACCGCCTCAATTATAAAGTAATTAGCCGGAGACCCTTTTTTCAGCCGGCAGTCCACCATAAAAAAACGGATAACTTGATATTGCTTGTATGTAGTAATCACACAAAAATATTCTTTATATACAGCCGTCCTTTTCCTGCTATTCTCCAATTTCAGGTTCATACCGCAATGAGGACATTTACAGTTTTTCTTATCTTCCTTATCCCGCCATGTATGCCCACAATCCAAACAAAAGCAATTCCCCTTTGCATCACGCTTGAAATAATGCACAAAGCAATGTTTATAGGCATAACGCTTTTGAGCCTCTGAAACGGGAGCTAACTTCCTGCTCCCATTCACGATTTCCATTTGTAATTTTGTCTTGGGTTTCATATCAAAAAAGAGTTAACTGGGTTTGTACTTCGGTGTTGTTCTCACGTTTAGCTTGTTGACGCTTCTTCAACTTTGCCAATTCTTCCTCCTGCAATTTTTTGATAGCAGCCTCACGAGCCGCTTTCTTTTCTTCCTCTGACAATTCAACATGATGATTTACGACTACATTACATTTCAATGGGCTACCCACCTCAATATTATCTTCCTGATAATAGTGCTTATCAAAACTTGTGATAACCACTATTATCCCAATTAGTGACTTATCACAAGTTGATATTTTTGTTGAAGTA